>JAUVXT010000045.1 GCA_030603465.1 Deltaproteobacteria bacterium | reverse complement strand
ATGTTGTCATGGTCAATGTGGAAGCCGACAGTCTCCTGGGGCCTGCCATGAGTAAAAAGGCGGAAAAAACAGGTCGCGTTTACTCTATGGCATACGGCGACCAGCCCGCGCTTATTGCGGAACAGGTGGACTGGGCACGGGCCGTCGGGCTTGAGGTGGTTTGCGCGGGGAAGGGGACCAGATATCAGCCGGAATTTCACTATTCCACACCCGATACGGTATGGGGGCATTATGGATTTTCCGATGAACAAGTCGCAACCGGGGATTACAACGCCCAGATGTTTAACTCCTTTCTCGACGGAACCAAGTCCGCCATAGAGATGTGTGCGGTGTCTAATGCGACGGGGCTGATTCCCCAGGAAGGCGGTTTGCAATTTCCGGCAGTTGGTGTGGATGATCTTCCCAACAAACTGAAACCCCTTTCCGAGGGAGGAATTCTTGAACAGGGAAATACGGTGGAAGTAATAGCCAGCGAGAATCGTGACGGTTCCCCCGTTGACAGAGACCTGAGATGGGGCGTCTATGTTGTGTTTAAGGCGCCCACCGATTATGTAAAAAGGTGTTTCGCCGAATACGGCATGCATACGGATTCGACGGGACGCTACGCTGCTCTCTATCGCCCATACCATCTTATCGGGTTGGAACTTGGAATCAGTGTGCTGTCGGCGGTGTTGCGCAATGAACCCACAGGCTCATCGAAGGTTTTTAATGCCGATGTTGCCGCCGTGGCAAAAAAGGATCTCAAAAAAGGTGAAATATTGGATGGAGAGGGCGGATTCACCGTTTTCGGACGACTGGTCCGGGCCGGGGAGAGTCTAAAGAAGGCCATCCTTCCCATGGGACTGACGGGCAAAGCCCGCATGATTCGGCCTGTGGCAAAGGATTCTATCCTGACCTATGACGACGTTGCGCTGAATCAGGACCTCTTTTCCTACAGGCTTCGCAAATCCATGGAAACTGCCCTTTGATTGAATGGAACGAAGATCACCGCAACTTGTTGCGGGGTTCTTCATCTCGAGTTTTACCAGGGTTAATTCGCTTTTTTTTATTCTTGATTATTTTCACGGATTTGCTAAACTACCGGAAAATATATTATGAAAGGGGGATTGGAAAATGGAAGAGAACAGAGACAATGGGACAAAAAGTGTTTTTATAAGGGAATTTGCAAGGGCTGTTCCCTGGGGAATTGTAGTCATCATAACAGTTCTTATTTGTTTCAGTTTTATCGGCTATGGTGGCAAGAAAATAATAGATTATGCGCAGAGAAATGCCGCAAACACAATACGCCAGATAGTTACAGACCCGGTCCTTGTCGAGGGAATCAAGAGAAATATCAAGGAGGGGATAGAGTATACTAAAAACGAGGTAAAGAGCGTTCTGACGGATCCTGAATTAAAACAGGACGTAAAAGAGGCCCTGGAATACACCGGAAACAGGAAATAGGTTTATGAAAATTCTGTTTGTCTGCACCGCCAATATCTGCCGGAGCTTTATGGCGGAGCGGATACTCAAAGGCAAACTCAGGGAAAAAGAGTGCAATGTTGAAGAGGTTTCCTCTGCGGGCCTTTCCGATGTGATGGAAGGGATGCCTGGTGATCCCAGGGCGGTAGAGATGTTGGTTGAAAAAGGGTTTGATGGGCATGGCCATGAATCAAGACTGTTAACGGAGGATATGGTCGCCGAAGTGGACAAGATTATTGTAATGGAAAATATACACAGAGAGGAAATAGTTGACAAATACCCCGATGCAGAGGATATAACACATCTTCTCAAAGCATTTTCAGCAGATTATAATGGATCAAATAGTGATATCAAGGATCCTTACGGACTTTTAGGCTATCACTACAGGCTTTGTTTCGCAGAAATATACCTGGCCATTGAGGGGTTGGTGAAAAAATGTATTTAGAATACTGGGGTCTTAAAAGATTCCCCTTTGAAAACGTTCCGGATCCGGATTTCATGTACTATGCGCCCGAGCATGAAGAGGCGCTGGCACGGCTTCTCTATGTGATAAAAGGGAACAAAGGTATGGTTATGATTACCGGGGAGATCGGCAGCGGAAAAACGACGCTGAGCAGGGTGCTGTTACAACAGCTTTCCGATGTGAAGTTTGATGTAGGGTTGATGACGAATCCAGTCCTTAAGCCCTTGGATTTTCTGAGGGAAATCCTGTATAATCTTGGTTTGAACCCGGCCAGGAATTCACCTAAATCTCACATGTTGAAGATATTGAATGAAAAACTGCTGGAAAATCTCCGGAATGAGATGTCAACTCTACTGATATTTGATGAAGCGCATTTAATTTCCAGGGAAACCTTTGAAGAAATACGGCTGCTGATGAATTTCCAGTTAAACGACAGGTTTATGCTGACCATTATCCTGCTTGGTCAGCCGGAGCTGAAAGATATCGTCAAGGAAATAAAACAGCTGGACCAGAGAGTCGCCACAAGGTATCATTTAAATCCCCTTAATTTTGTTGAAACGCGGAACTATATAAAAATACGCTTGGAGAAGGCCGGTTCAACCAATAATATAATTGACCCGCAGGCGTTAGATGACATATACGATTATTCCAAGGGGATACCAAGGCTGATAAATAACATTTGCGATACCAGCCTTATGATAGGATTTATTTCGAAGGCGGAGATTGTTGATTCCAGGGTTGTCAAAGAAGCCGCACGGGAGTCGGGCTAATTTGTAGCAGCCGATTGATTCACCATTAAACATTTTCTTTTTCGAAGGTCATCAGGTACCTCTCATTAGGACCCCTTATTTCTCTTCCGATACTGTGGAACCCCAGCTTTTGAAAAAAACCGCATGCAATATGAGAAGCTGACTTAACAACGCAGGCAGATTTATTGTTTTCCTGAAGGACAGATAATCCTTTAAGTGTCAATTCTGTTCCGATTTCCTTGTTCCGGAAACCGGGCAATACAGCCAGTGTGTACAGCTCAGGCATTTCACTGATAGCAGGTATCTGGTTTTTTGAGGATTCAATAAACTCTTCCGTCTTGTCTGTTCTCATTCTGGGAGAGCGAAGCCGCCTGAAGGCCGCCGAGAAAATTCTGTAATCCGAAAAACCCCTCTTTATGACAGCGATTCCAAGAGACGCTTTGTGTTTCATGATTTCTTTTTCAAGGCGCCGGCTGTCATAGACGAACAACGCAAACCCGACAACTTTTCCCTTTAATTCCTTCACCAGGAGCAGGGTGTTTTTAGAGTTTACAACCATGGGATAGAATTTGTTTTTCAGGAACTTTTCTCCCAGTCTGGGCAGGAGGGAATGCGGCAGAGAATCGCTGTGGATCCTGACCAGGGTTTCAAAATCTGATTTTACGGCTTCTCTAATCATGGTTTTGCGGAGGCTGAGGCCGGTGATTTCACAGAAAAATTCTTTCTTGCGTGAGCGCTAAAGTTTAAAGATACGCGACAGGACTTCCCTGATTCGGTTAAGATAGTATCTGTAATTCATATCGGCCTCGGAGACATAGCTTCTCTGGGCCAGGATAGCCTTCGGTGGGAATAGTGTCCTTCCCACGAACTTCATCTTCTTCGCCAGGCCTTTATTCATAGATAGATGTATCAGATAGCTAAGGCCGGGTGTGCGTTTATTCTCTGCAGCTTTGCGCATGAAGAACTTTTCAGGAATACTGAATCTTTTGGGCTTAAGTTTCAGCAAGACCTCTTCCGGGACGTTAGCTTTGATAAAATAATGCGAAAAATAGAGGGTTGTATAGACCATTTTATTAAGGTTAAATTTGATGGTATCCCGAACCAGAAGGTCCCAGTCCAGACTCTTTCCATAATAATTGATGGCTCTGTCAATATCACAAAAATAGCTGATTTTGTTAAGGGAGTGAGTCACCCGGAGGGCATGTTCTGAAAGATGTATAATAAGATGGTGCGGAGACATAACCCATGCTTTGGTGTCTGCGATATTTGTCCTTACAGCATCACGCCAGATATCATCCATTTTGATGTGTCCAATATAAGATTCGTTGGGTATCGTTGAATTGACAAAATGCCAGTGGATATGGAAAGAGGGAGCGTTTTTGGCTGGGTTTCTGTAGTCGAGTGTCGTCAGGTAGGTTGAGGTGAAATCAACATCATCAACGGATCGGTCTGACGGGAAATAGCCCAGTTTTTTCAACAGACTGTCTAACTTACGAATGTCTTCATTTTTTACAAGAAGATCAACGTCCGACATGGGGCGAAGGGCCGGATTGCCATACGCTGTTTCAGCCAGCGCCGCCCCTTTCATCACTATTACCTGAAGCTTATTCTGATTAAGCAGACCGAGGACATTTTTAAGCTCTTCAAAAATGAGGGCATTTTTTGTGGCACTCAGGTAGTAATCTTTTTTCAGATCTTCTGTTACATATTCTGGAATATTGTAATGTGCTGCAATCTCTGGAAGCCTCAGAAAAACCAAAGGCGAGACACTTTCACCCCGCGCCTCTTCCAAAAAATCGTTCCAATCAATATCACTTATTTCTGAAAGATCGCCGGTTTTTGTCCTGCAGCAATAAAGCAGTAAGTGATCTTCGCTTGACCAGGTCAATTCAATTCCCCAAAATGTTGCAATTTTTTTCTTTGTAATCTAAAAGCCCAAATAGTTGACCAGACCTTTTTTCTCTAATCCACTCTGTTTTAATATGTCGCTAAGTGTCCCTTTAGCTAAAGTTTTATGTAAAGGAACGATTGTCTTAAAAGTTTTTCCCGGAGTAATCTTTCTTAAGGAAATATGGCTCCCTTTTTGCCTCACTTTTTCAAAACCGGCTCTTTGCAACACTTTGATTAAGTCGGCTCCTGAGATTGTTGGCAGTTTGGTCATTTTATGCTGTTATTTCTAATGAGGTGAAAATCGGTTCGGATTTTTCGACAGGCATATCTTCGGTTCCAAAACTTTCAATATACAATTCAATTGCTTCTTGGAGATTTTTTCTGGCTTCCTCGAAAGTTTTTCCTTGAGATGTAACACCAATCTCTATAGATCGTGCTACGAACCAATCTTTTTCCTGGGTAATAATAGCACTCAATTTATATGCCAATTTAACCACTCTCCTTTACTTGTAAGTTGCTTTCTTTGTTAATACTACTATGATTTGATATCCTTTGCCAGAATAATTCTTAGGCGCGAGGTTTTTTTAGCCTCTTCTTGAAGCTCTTCGTCCAGTTCAGGAACGGGAATGTGGCGGAATCCTGATTTTCGATAAAGGTTATTCGCAGGTTTGGCATCCTCAAAGACCAGAAGCTTAATTTCTATGGCACCATGTTTTGCCGCTATATCCGCAGCCATTTTTGTCAAATTCTCGCCGATTGCCATTCTCCGATAACGCCAATTCACCTTCATACCAAAGAGCCACCAACCCGCATGAGGGTAATCGCTTTCTTCAGACTTGGTGAGAGTTACACCACCGATAACCATATCTTTCCGCTTTGCTACAAGCCAATATCCTGAATCTTCGGGATTTTTGAGCTGTTCATACAAGGCATTCGTGGGATTTGCTGAATCGGGTTGCTGGTTATACCTGTAAAGCAGAGAGAGCGAAGATGCATCGTCAGGAGTGGCAATTTGATAGTGAATATTATCTTCCACCAATTTTTTAGCTAAGAAGCCGTAGAGTTTAAGACTTTGAAGTTTCTCCAAAATAATGCTCAGGAGTCTATGCCCTTTGTGCTTTACTTTACTTCCTATTGGATAAATCCACTGGCTAAATGGGGATAGCCCGGCAAAGAGTAAACCAATTATCCGATAAGATTTTGTATCTAATTTTCTTT
Source organism: Deltaproteobacteria bacterium (assembly GCA_030603465.1). GTDB lineage: Bacteria > Desulfobacterota > Syntrophia > Syntrophales > UBA2210 > JAFGPZ01. The sequence continues at coordinate 7,061 of JAUVXT010000045.1, read as the reverse complement.
TTAGCCCGTTTCTTTCAATGGCTGTTGCCCGGCCAAGGATCCTTTCTGTATCTACCTCTTCCGGTTGACCGAAAGCGGCATCACCTTTAATGAAAAATACCGTTTCGCCATTTATTTTTGTTTTCCGAATTACTCGATGTACGATTGCCTGATCATCCACAGTTTTAAATAAAACCACGTCGCCGACTCTGATGGGATAATTCAGCAACGGGCTTACAGTAATCAGATCTCCGTCCTGAATAAAAGGTCGCATACTGAAACCCTTTGCCCGGAAACGGATGGACGCGCTTCTTTTGCTGAGGCTGTTGCTCAATTTTAATAGACTGGAGTTGCTTAAAGGGATAGGGTTTTTCACTTATCTAAATTTCTTACGAAATCGATGATTCTTTCGTTGGGCATGAAATGAAGCTCATAACAGGGTAACTTGCTTGCCATACGATCAAGCAGGCCCAATGTATAATCCATCCCTTTCTGATCCCACAGGGGTGGAAAAGCCCGGGTTAAAAACATTGAAACCGCCTCTATGCCTTTTCTACGGACAGCCGAGTTCTTTTTGCCGTGTCTCAAGAAGAATATTTTACGAATTGGCCGTGCTTTAGATGAAACTTCATTGAAATCACCATGCCATGGTGTTCCGTACATCCAGAACTCCCCATCCTTTTCCCTTACAATAATCCTGTCATCGTTCAATACTGTTATGCCGTTTTCAGACCATAATTTTGCGATTGTTGATTTCCCGTGAGTTGAGTTGCCAGGAAAAAGATATCCATGACCGTTATCATCAATAACACCACAAGCATGTAGCAATACGCCTTTATCAAATGAGAGCAGTATAATCATTAAAATCTCAATTAATGGATGTTTCAGGAGGTCAAAAGGTGGGCTTTGATAAAATTCTTCATCCGAAAGGTAAATGTCACCGGATTTAAAATCGGGCATTAAAACAATAACCTTACAAGGAGGGGAGCTTGATTCAAAGGAACGATCCTGCAATATATATTTTCCATCGTGATAATAAAGGGACCAATTGGTCTTTGAATCAAAGACCAATTCTTTTTCGGTATTTTCAGGAATATTACCGTGATGTATATTTAGTTTAACTTCAGTTCTATTCTGCGCAACGAATTCGTTTTTGTAATATTTAATTTTATTTATAGAAAGGCTTTGATCAAAAATAAAAGAAATTCCTATTTCTCCTACAACAATATTACATTCCTTTAGCTTTCGTTTCTTCACTACAGCAAAAACCTCTTTCTCGTTAGATTTTCATTTAACACACTTTTGCTACCAAGATTTTGCACAAAAAGCAGATCTGTTAGTGAATTACCCCGCCTAAAGGCGGGGCATCTTGAAAAGCAAGGAGGGGGATTGCATCCCCCTTACCCCCGCATCGCATTCATCCCCGCCATAATGGCGGGGTATTCTGCGGGATTTTCATAAATGTTTGAAGTGATCAGGTTTGCTTTACAAATTTACTGAGAGGATCGGTTTTTTCTGATTAAGAGCCAAAACTTCCATTCAAGCATCCCGAAGGGTTATCGCATTTAAGATTACCTGAAGGACCACCAGCAGGATAAGATTGCTTCGATCCGACCTTGCAAAATGCTAACACTGCTTCTCCTAAGTCCAACTTAACCTGATGTATTTGTGGCTTCCGGTAGTATTTTCGGAGTTTTTCTTTTGTCTTCATTTTTGTCTCCTTTTTAATGTTTCTTTGTATTAAATTCTGCCGCCCGAAGGTAGGCTATCCGGCAGAGATACTCTACAGGAGCTTCTAAGTTACCATTTTCCAGCCACGCCCAGCCCGGGCATTGCCCACATAAAGAGATCAATTCACACTTACCGCAGGGGTAGTCTTCCTCGGGTTTCAGGGTTAAAAATTCAGGAATAGCTTGATGCCACCCTTCTTCAAAAGAACCGCAACGTAAGTCATAACTCTGGAATTGGGATATCATACATACACTCATTTGCCCATAGGGATCAATATGGCAAGAAAAAACTCCAGCTCCACAGATGAAAAGATTATCAGATTGGGGGGGACGTATAAGCTTTTCACAGACCTCCCGCCACAATTCAACTCTTTTTTCATCAGCTAAATCCAGCCTTAATACCTCTTCAGGTGATAATCTTAAATTGGCGGGGTTTTTAGAACCGTCTATCCTCTGATTGATATCTGTATCAAACCGAAAATTTACCCCCAACCTTTCAGCATATTCTTTCATTTTCCAAAGTTCATCATAATTTAAATTCATCACCACGGTTTTTAATTTCAAAGGAAGTTGTCGCTCCAGAAGTAAATCAATGCCCATTTGGCAGCGTTTAAATGAGCCAGGAATTCCGGTGACCCTTTCATACGTTTCACTTGTTACACCATATAAACTTATCTCTATTTCAAACGGGGGCCATTGAACAAGATAATCAGCAATCTCCGTGGTAATGAGCGTCCCATTTGTGAATAGAGTGATAAGGAATCCTTTCTTTTTCGCATAGGTATAAATTTCCAGAAAGTCTTTCCGGAGCAGAGGTTCTCCCCCGGTTATCAGAAGCCACAGGCAGCCTTCTTCGGCGATTTCATCAAAGATACGGAAAACCTCTTTAGTGGCCAGCTCTCTCTCTTGTACTTTTCTATCATTAGCCGGTAGATTACAGTAACAATGTGCGCAACGCAGGTTGCAACGAAAGGTGGGCTCAAATGAGACATTAATTGGGATTCTCTTTTTGGGAGACTGCTTACATAATTGCTCACTAAACTGAGCATACTTGATTATAGGTATATGGGGACATTCCATGATTCTTAGCCTTCTGTTATGTCTTTTATACTTTCTGAAGCAATTCGAAGTACTTCTCTCTGTTCATCCCGATTATGCGCATGTTATTTTTGATAACGAATGCCGGCACTTCTTTGTATTTCGGTATTACCACAGGCCTGATAGCTCCGGGACAGCGATAAATAACATGATCACCTTTTGTTCGAGCATACACGCATCCGGCCATTTCAAAAATCTTGATTTGAACTTCATAATGAGTCGGCTTAATTTTCATCAGGCAGACACTTCGATAGGTGTAAATCCAACCAACTCTTTACGCGCGCTCAATATGTCAGAATTAATTTCCTCCAATCCGCAATCTTCAATAAACTGCTCAAATGTCCCCGACTTTTTCGTTTCTTCAATATTGATTGTAATTGCTTCCAGGAGATTTTTTTTTGCCTGCTGGACATCCTCGCCGCAGGAAGAAATATCCAATTCAGGACAATATGAAACATACATGTTGCCCTCTTTCCATATCTCTTCAGTCAAACGTATTTTCATGGGTTTAACTCCTTCGTAGTCTGGACTCCGATATATGAGGACATTCCATGATTCGCAGCCTTCTGTTTCAGAAACTACGACAACTCGATATTCAGTACAATTGCCAATGCTTTGCTAATTTCCAATATTGCTATATCAGAAAGTTTTCCAACTTGCCGGACAAATCTTTCTTGAGCGACTGATCGTACCTGAAAAGTATCTGCCGCCGAAGTTTTACTCAAACCATTTTCTGCATCAGCTTCCAATCGAACCATCCAGGAAGCCACAGAATAATGGTCTTTCCAGTCAGTAATCGGTACAATTACCTTGAGAGGTAAAATCCCAATGGCATCATCATTTACAATCACAGCAGGGCGGGTTTTCTTGATTTCAGAACCAAGTGTAGGATCTAAATTGATGAGCCAAACTTCACCTCTCAGCATGAAAGACCTCGTGATCAAGAGCGGTAAAAGCCGTCAATTCACCGCCTGCTGAGTAATCAGGAAGGAGAGCTTTGGCGGCAACTGCTAATCGTCGGGCTTTCTCGGCACGGGACGATGGCAGTTCAATTTCTTGAAGGTCTTCGTGAATCAAGCGCAAAGCTGCTTGGATGATTGTCAGTCGCTCCACGGCAGGAAGTCTATTAAGCTGTTCTAATATTTCTCTCTGTGTCATATTGCTTCCCTTCTTTTGCGATATTCATTATCTTTTCATCTCTTTCATAGTTTAGCCTTCTGTTATGGCTTTTATCTCTTCCAACTGCATGAGGTGTTCCGCGATATCCTTTTCGGCTTCTTCAGATGTTACTTCAAATTCTTCAATCAGCTTTTCTTTTATTTTCCCGACTTTCGTTTTGCCGTCAATCAGTTCCCAGATGCGTGCGGCTGTTTCATTCAGAGTATAGATGCTTTCCAGATCACCAACGTTTTGCCTGATAGGAACCAGAATAAATTCATCGGCTATCTTTCTGGATACGATGGAATCACTCTTTGTGTAAACTTTATCAAGAAAATTCATAAGATTTAATTCCTAATATCAATAATTTTATGGTATTAGTTTAACGAACATAATAATGAAAGTCAATTTCTTTCTATTGTCGTGCCAGTCAAGAGATGTCATTTCGACCGCAGTGAGCTATAGTACCCTTTAGGGTGAAATCCAGGATTTCTCAGTCGTGAAGACTCCTTCGAAATGACAGAGGATCGTTGGGCACTATAGGCTTTTTGCAATATGACCAGTAGGGGAGTGACAGAATCGTAACAGTAACTGCTCAGGTAAATAGGCTGTAGGCATTCAGGCTATGGGCCAAGCAACCTGATCAGAAATTAACAGTCTTCAGCCTAAACAACCTGAATATTTACATATGAAAGATTTTTTTACATACATAAAACGCGGACTTTCCCGGAAACGGTCAGGAGATCCTCTGGCCGGAGAACGTGGCCATTCCGTAATCAGGGAAAACCTTAAGAATTTGCAGCCGTTTGTAAGGCGGCACTGGAAGAAGGGTCTTTTTGGCGCGCTTATTATTGCAGCAACCTCTCTCCTCAGTTTTCCGGCGCCCCTTATTTTCCGCTATCTTGTTGACGACGTGATACTGAGCCGTCAGATGGCTCTTCTTGCGGGAACGATCGTTTTGCTTGCGGTGATTTTGCTCATTTGGAAGCTTATGGAGCTGTGGGGGCAGTTCTATTTCAAACGGCTGGAGCAGGAGATTATTCTCGATGTCCAGCAAGCCCTTTTTGACAGGACACTTCGCTTTCCCAAGGCGTTTTTCGACAGGAATAAGACCGGCTATCTCATGTCACGACTGTCCTCCGATGTGGAGGAGCTGCGCTGGTTTTTTTCCGGCACTATTGTTTACATGATCAGCAATGTGCTCCGCTTTATTGGTGGTCTGGCATTTCTCTTTTATCTTGAGTGGAGGCTTGCCGCCGGGGTTCTCATCGTTATTCCGGGGCTTTTTTACAGCATTCGCTACTTTTCCGAAAAGATTCATGTCTTGAGTCATGAGGGTATGGAGCAGGATGCCAATGTGTCGAGCCGCCTCCAGGAATCAATTGCCGCCATTCCTCTGATAAAGGCGTTTTCTGCTGAGGATCGCGCGGGAAGAAATATAATAGCCGAATTAAAGAAGGCCTTTCAAATATCGCTGGAAGAGACAACAGTCAGTTCCGTGGCCGGCATGGTGATCAATTCCATGCCGTGGTTTGCCAAGGGCTGTGTCCTGGCATTAGGGGCCTACTGGGTTATTAAGGGTCAATGGACGCTGGGTTCTCTCCTCGCCTTTCTGGCATATCTGGGCTACGTCTTCGGGCCGGCGCAGTTTCTGGCCTCAGCCAATCTTCAGCTTCAGAAGGCGCTTGCCGCCCTCGAACGAGTATCCGCACTTTTTGATATCACCATTGAGGAGAATGTGGGTGTCGGCAGGAAGGTTGAGAAATTGAAAGGGAAGATCGAGTTCAGGGAAGTCTCTTTTTCTTACGATGAGCGGGAGCCGGTGCTCGAAGATGTTTCCCTTGTAATAGAACCGGGGGAGCGGGTTGCACTTGTGGGACCAAGCGGTGTGGGAAAGACAACTCTTTTGAGCCTTATACTCTGTTTTTACAGGCCTGTTTCCGGTGAAATTTTCTTTGATAATCTGCCTGTTTCGGAATGCGAGGTAAGTTCCCTGCGAAGCCGGATCGGTTATGTTTCTCAGGATACATTGCTTTTGTCCGGCACTACTGCTGAAAATCTCTGTTACGGCAATCCGGAGGCAAAAAAAGCGGATATTGTAAGGGCCGCCAAAGCAGCCGGCATACATGGTTTTATTGAGGGGCTGCCGGACGGTTATGAGACTTTGATAGGCGAAAAAGGTATTAACTTGTCGGAAGGGGAAAAGCAGAGACTGTCTCTTGCGAGGGCGCTAATAAAAGACCCCGATATTCTTGTGCTGGATGAGCCGGCCTCCGCGCTGGACAGCGTGACTGAAAGATCAGTCTTCCAGTCGCTTCCCGACTTTATACAGGGCAAGACCCTTATTGTGGTTGCCCACAGGCTATCCACCATCAGGGATTCCGACAGGATTTTCCTTCTGAATGAAAACAGACTTGTGGCGGTTGGCACACACCAGACACTTCTGAAAACAAACGATTATTATCGTTTTCTGGTAACCTGCCAGCAAACGGACGACAGGCAGATAGATAGTTTGTAGGCTAAAGGTTTTTAGCCTAAACGACCTGATTTGAGGGAAGTTCTTCTTTGCTGACAGCGGCTGTGACGTATAAAACGGGATGCTCTTCGAGGTTGATCACGCTTTCACCAGGTGCTTTATTCCCATGGCCGTTGAAGATGATTTTAATAGTTGGTTTAAGTGGATGTTCCTTACTGGTTGCAACTACTTTGCCTATCTCCATATTGTTGAGTTTTACATAGCTTCCGACAGGGAAAATGCCCATCTCATCGAGAAAGATTTTGATTGTCTTTGAAGAAAACTGAAAATTCTTTGACCCAACCAGCTCTTTTATTGAAAAATGCTGCGTAAGCGCTTTTCTGTAAGGGCGGCTGTGAATCATGGCATCAAAGGTATCGGCCAGACCTATTATTTTTGCGTATTCGCATATTTCATGTCCCTTTAACTCTGCGGGATAACCGCGGCCGTTTTCTCTCTCATGATGTTCATAGGCGACCCGGGGCATCATCGGGTGTTCAACCTGGAAATGGGACAGGATATTTTTTACAAATTCGGTATGTTTTTTAATAATTGCTAACAAGGCTTATGTCGGCATTACT
>JAUVXT010000211.1 GCA_030603465.1 Deltaproteobacteria bacterium | reverse complement strand
CCCAATCTCGACATAGAGTCAACCGAGACAGTTGAGGAAAGAGAACGGATCCTCCTGAAGATGAGCGGCAAGGATGCGGAATATATCAGAAAATTTGCCCTTGATCAGAGTCTCGAAACAATTAGAAACAGGGTGGACCAGTTTGGTGTTACGGAACCGGAAATTGTCCCTCAGAATAATGACAGAATACTCATACAGCTTCCGGGCATAAAGGACCCACAGAGAGCCATTAACCTCATAGGAAAGACCGCCCTTCTGGAATTCAAGCTGGTAGATGAAGAACACAGTCTCGACGAGGCCTTAAGAACTAACCCACCTGCAGGGAGCATCGTTGCCTACGGTTACAGATATGATCATGAGAGGGGAAAAAGGATAAAGACGCCCTACCTGCTCAAGAAGAAGACCCTCCTCACAGGCGAGTCCCTGGAAAATGCACAGGTCAAGATAAGCGACAGGATGGGCGAACCCTATGTTGCCATAAAGTTTGATTCCCAGGGTGCGAGGGATTTTGACAGAATTACGGCACAAAATGTCAAGAGGCGTCTGGCCATAGTCCTGGACGGCGTCGTACATTCCGCCCCGGTGATCCAGGAGAGAATATCCGGCGGGAGCGCCCAGATTACGGGGACCTTTACCATAGATGAGGCGCGGGATCTGGCCATCGTCCTCCGGGCAGGCGCCCTCCCCGCTCCGGTAAAGATACTCGAACAGAGGACGGTAGGACCGTCTCTGGGCCAGGATTCCATCGATAAGGGAATCCTCTCAATAATCGTGGGGAGCATACTGGTGCTCTTATTCATGATGTTCTATTACAAATTATCGGGTCTTGTAGCAAATACCGCCCTTATACTTAACGTTATATTCATAATGAGTGCGCTGGCGGCCTTCAGAGCCACACTGACGCTCCCTGGAATCGCGGGAATTGTGCTTACAATCGGTATGGCAGTGGATGCCAATGTCCTTATCTTCGAAAGGATAAGGGAAGAACTGAGACTTGGCAAATCGCCGAGGGCCGCAATCGCCGGAGGCTACTCCAAGGCCTTTCTTACGATTGTGGACGCGAATATTACTACATTGATAGCCGCCCTCGTCCTCTTCCAGTTCGGAACGGGACCGATCAAGGGCTTTGCAGTGACACTCAGTATCGGTATCCTTTGCAGCATGTTTACCGCCATCTTTGTGACAAGAATAATCTATGACTACTTTGTCTGGCACAGAAAAATCAGCCTGGTCAGCATATAGGAGATATCGATGGAAATTATAAAAGCTGGAACGAATTTCAATTTTGTCGGAAGGATGAAGGTTGCCTTTATGGTCTCCCTTGCCGCAATAGTCATATGCATATTATCGCTGTTGATTCACGGCGGTCCGAATCTCGGTATCGATTTTGCCGGCGGGACGCTGGTACAGATACAATTTAAAAACACGACAACGGTCAATGAAATAAGAACCTCTTTAAAAGCGACCAACCTGGAAAGAAGTGTAATCCAGCAGTTTGGTTATGCCGGCGATAATGAATTTCTTATCAAGACCGAAGAATCAAGCTCCGAACTCAAAGGAATATCGACTAAAATAGAAGAGGCTCTGTCATCTCATTTCGCCAAAGAAGATTTTGAGGTGAGAAGGGTTGAAGTCGTGGGACCCAAAGTGGGAAAAGATTTAAGGCAGAAGGGCATGCTGGCGATACTTTACGCAATTGTGGGAATCCTGATTTACATCACATGGAGATTTAAATTCCGCTATGCCATTGGAGCGATTATCGCATTGATACATGATGTTGTCATCACTGTCGGTATTTTCTCGCTCTTGAACAAGGAATTCTCGCTGCCAATAATTGCCGCACTCCTTACGATAATCGGATATTCACTGAATGATACTATCGTTGTGTATGACAGAATAAGGGAAAATATAAAGGAAATACAGAGGCGTACTCTGGGAGATATTATAAACTCAAGTTTAAACCAGATATTGAGCAGGACTGTTCTCACATCTGTAACAACGCTTCTTGTTGTCCTTGCGCTGTTCTTTCTGGGAGGCGCGGTTATCCATGATTTTGCCTTTGCCCTCCTGGTAGGAATAATGATAGGCACCTATTCCTCGATATTTATTGCCAGTCCTACAATCCTGGTATGGGAAACTATGAGGCCGTCTAAGAAAAAGAGGAAATAATAATTTGTCTCCCTTTGCAATGGCAGGTTTGACAATATTTATTCTCATACTTTTTCTGGGAATTTATTCTGTAATATTCGGTTTCCCCGGTACATTTATAATACTTATAGATGTAATCATTTACGCATGGATAACCGGTTTTGAAAAGATTGGCCTCAAGATAATCGTCATCCTTATCGTGATCTCCCTTTTTGCTGAAGCGATGGATTTTCTCCTCGGTATAATCGGAGCAAAAAAATATGGCGCATCAAAAAGGGGCTTAATCGCCTCTGTGATAGGCGGCATTGTGGGCGCCATTCTCATGACACCCCTGCTACTGGGACTCGGCGCCATCATAGGGGCCTTTATGGGGGGATTTGCGGGAACCTTCCTGGTGGAATATCTGGAAGAGAAAAAACTCAAGCCGGCCTTCAGGATGGGTTATGGCGTTTTGCTGGGGAAAATAGCGGGTGTCTTCTTAAAAGGCTTCCTCGCGATCCTTATGACTGTGATATCTTTAATGGCTATATACTCATGATATATGCCGGGGATTTCATCTAAATATGACTCAGGAACCAGTTATGTTATTTAAAGGACTTGACTAATGAAAAAGAACACAGCGGCTGTCATTAAAGAATACACAAAGGCAATAATCATTGCCATAATTATTGCCTTCTTTATCAGAACCTTTGTTGTTCAAGCCTTCAAGATACCTTCCGGTTCGATGAAAAATACCCTGCTGATCGGTGATCATATCCTTGTCAGCAAATTCATCTATGGCGTAAAAATTCCCTTTCTGAGAAAAATCGTCCTCCCCGTAAAGGAACCCAAGCGGGGAGATATCGTCGTATTTATATATCCCGTGGACAGAACAAAAGATTTTATCAAAAGAACCATCGCTGTCGCAGGAGATGTGATAGAGATAAGAAACAAGAAAATATTGATCAACGGCGCGCCCTATGATGACGGCCACGGCATCTATACTGATAACCTGATAATCCCCCGATCCATGCAACCTCGTGACAACTTTGGCCCCGTTGAGGTGCCTGAAGGCTCAATATTTGTTATGGGTGATAACAGGGATCAGAGTTTCGACAGTCGATTCTGGGGATTTGTGAAATTGAAAGACGTACTCGGAAAGGCCTTCATAATCTACTGGTCCTGGAACGGGAACGATCGCAACGTAAGATGGAACAGATTGGCTGATATACTTCATTGATTATTATTTAAGGTCCTTTCGTATTAAAGTTGAATGATCGCCGCATAAACACCTTTTCGCTTGTCTAAGATGCTTTTTGATAAATCCAAGGCTTGCTACAGGCGATTTTAAGAATCATTGTGGATATCCACGATGATTCTTAGAAAGTCAAGGAGGGATACAATTATATTCGTTCGCTTTCGCTCACTATTCTTTTCAAAACTCGCCCTTCGGACTCAAACAGCTGGAATCGCTATCCTTCCGCTTCGCCAGGATTTATTCTAAAAAACCATCTTAATGACTGCTCAAAGGAATTTATGCTTCTAAAATAATCAGTCGTTGAATTTTTCGATTTCAACTTTTTACGAGAGTGCCTGCCTTTATAAACAAACAACGTGCTACGCTATCAGGAGTGAACCGTGGGCTTTAAGTGCGGCATCATAGGACTCCCCAATGTTGGCAAATCCACAATTTTTAGCGCCCTCAGCACCGCGGACGCTGAAACAGCTAATTATCCCTTTTGTACAATAGATCCCAATATAGGCGTCATTGCCGTTCCCGATGAGAGACTTGAACATATCGCAAGTATAATAAACCCTCCAAAGTTCACCTATACCACGATTGAATTTGTTGACATTGCGGGCCTCGTAAAGGGAGCCAGCAAGGGTGAAGGTCTGGGCAATAAGTTTTTGGGACATATAAGAAATTGCGATGCCGTTGTCCATATCGTTCGTTGCTTTGATGATCCAAATGTGGCCCATGTCCATGGCGCCATTGATCCGGTAAGCGATATAGAAGTTGTAAATACGGAGCTTGTCCTGGCGGATCTGGAAACAGTCGATAAACGGATCGAAAAGATCGAAAGACTTTCTAAGAAGGGAGACAAAACTCACCGCAAAGAACTGGATCTCTGCCTTACGATACAGTCTTTTCTTGGAAGGGGTATTGCAGCGAGAAATACAACCCTCGCCGATACAGGGGAAATCTTGAGAGAACTGGGACTTATCACCACCAGAGAGATGCTCTATGTTGCCAACGTAAGCGAGGCCGTCCTCAAAGGAGAAGGAGACTATTTGACAAAGATTCAGAGCGCTGCCGATAAGGAAGGGGCTAAGGTAATAACAATCTGCGGTGACATGGAGGCCGAAATTGCCATGCTGCCTGAAGACGAGAGGAAGGATTTTCTCGATGACCTGGGTCTCAGAGAGTCTGGATTCCAAAAACTTATCAGAACCGGATATGATCTGCTTGGCTTGATAACCTTTTATACAACGGCAGGAAAAGAGCTTCGCGCATGGACGGTCGAAAAAGGGACAAAGGCGTCGAAGGCTGCGGGGA
>JAUVXT010000055.1 GCA_030603465.1 Deltaproteobacteria bacterium | reverse complement strand
CTGCCTTTGAAGCGGCATCAATCAGTATCTTTTTCCTGTCATCGGGCAAATTGGGCGGCGCCATTACAGACGAACTCGTTACCGACACAATGCTGGGATATCCCAGCTCTACAAAGGTCGGAACATCAGGCAAATAGGGCAGTCTCTCTGGAGTTCCCACACCAAGTCCGATAATCTTTTTTTCTCTGATCAAGTCGTGAAAATTAATGGTACTGGCTATCCCCGCGCTGACGTGTCCCCCCACAACGGCCATCGTTGCCCTTCTGCCGCTGTTAAAGGTAACGTATGTGCTCTTAAAACCCGCTTCCTGCTTGAGTAGCGTTCCCAAAACCCAGCTGTTGCTACCCGGGGATGTCGAGGCAAGCGTGAGAGGTTCCTTCTTTGATGCTTCCAGGAGGGCTTTAAAGGTTTTGTACTTTGAATCGTAGGGAACCATGATGCCATTGCCGTCACCTCCACCTATTCCATGAAGGAGTGTAAATTTTTTCAGGTCATAACCACTAGGATTCGCGAAAAGAAATCTACTCGCATAGGAAGGTAACATTAAGATCACCAGCGTATACCCGTCAGGGTCCTGCTTGTAGACGTGCCGTAAGGCAATACTTGCGCCCGCACCCGGCATATTCTTGACCACAACCGGCACGCCGAGGTATTTACTGAAAAACGGTGCAAAAGAACGTGCCACCACATCTGTACTGCCGCCCGCTCTGTACCCTACATAAACAGTTATAGGTTTATCGGGGAAAGCGGCATAAGACATACCCACAAATCCAGCCAACACTACCCCTATAATCAGTAAACTCACCGCTACTCTTTTAAACGCTGTTAACATTTTAATACCTCCTTCACTTTTTTTTGTTCATTTGCTTCTTCTGAAAAGATATACTGTGAAATTCAATTATATGTCAAGTAAAAGCGAATAGGTTCACACATAATCGCTGACAGTACCTCCTTCATTTTTTTTGTTCATTTGCTTCTTCTAAAGAAAGATACTGTGAAATGCAATTATGTATCAAGAAGCAATAGGTCTGCACCGGCGATTACACTGTTGCAGCTTAAGGTCTTACTGGAGGTCCTATTGCCGGTGAATACTTTTGTTGCTCAAGGCGCAATAAATTTGATACGCTGTACCCGGCGGAAAACAATACGGCATTTCTTTTGCCCAAGAAAAAAAGTGCCACCATATCGTTTCGCGATATTATAACGGCAAGTAACTTGGCTGAAGCTGGGGATAGCGGGTGTCATTAGACCCAATATCGCTGTAGGATTAACTGGTTATTTTATAAGTATTTGTCAAAAGAGGTGTACATATTGTTATGGAAGATGATAAAAGATTGAGCCCCGATTGTGAAGAAGGATGGGGGAGAGAAAAAATATCTTATCCTGAAGGCGCTGCTTATATCTCTGCCCGCTGGGATTTATGTGTAGGCTGTGGCGCATGTGAAGTGGCCTGTTCCATGGAGCATTATGGTGTTATCAATCGGGAACTTTCCAGAATCAGAATTTATCGCTTTCTTCTCCCTCTTCCAAAATCAGTCCAGAATGTATGTTCGCAGTGTCCGGAAGAAGAGAGAGAATGCCAGAAAGCCTGTCCGCAAGATCCACCGGTTATCTATTATGATGAGGAATTATGGCATATGGTAGTCGATGAAGAACGCTGCCTTGGATCAGACTGCGGACAGTGTCAAAAAGCTTGTCCGGCGGAGATACCGCGTTTTTACCCCCCGGGAAAAAATTTTCCAATGGTATGTGATCTTTGCGAAAAGGATGGTAGAAGACGTCCACAATGCGTGGAGATTTGCCCAACCCAGGCCCTTGAATATATTGCGCCGGATTTTCCTCAACATTTGGAACGAATTCACCCCGATCAAAAGGCGTTTTTTTTAGGCAAAAGACTTTATCCGCTATCAACTGACAGGGTTATTAGATTGCCTGAAGAGATTTGGGGGGAGAAATAAAATGGAAGAAAAAAGATTTAAACTACTCGAGGTTGACCTGACCAGCCGGAATAGCAAGGTTGTTGATGTCACAAAGGATGTGCAAAAATTTCTAGGAGGGAGATCTTTAGGCGCAAAGCTCTTATGGGAACGCACTCCGCCAAAGACTGATCCGTTGAGTGAAGATAATGTGCTTTATTTCGGCGTTGGTCCCATAACCGGTCTACTCGGTTCAGTAACAAATGTCAATGCCAAGTCCCCTTTGACTATGCTGAAAGGTCATGCCAATTTAAACGGCCACTTTGGAGTAGAATTAGTATACGCCGGATATAATGCCGGAATATTATTTACCGGTAAAGCTGACAGACTCGTCTACCTATATGTGAAGGACGATCAAGTTGAAATTAGAGATGCCTCTCATCTTGCTGGAAAATCGGGCCTGGAAACCCAGTACATCCTCAGTAAAGAGCTAAAGAAAGAAACAGACGACCAGAACTTTCGATTTGTTTCAATCGGTAAGGCGGGCGAAAATCAGGTACGAAATGCCGATATTTGCCACGATTTTTATCATCATGCCGCTCGCCTTGGTATGGGAACCGTCATGGGTTCAAAAATGCTTAAGGCTATAGCTGTAAAAGGAACTATATCCCCTGATTACGCTCACCCTGACAAGGTTTTTGAATTAATAAAAAAGGTTTTTCACGACGGAAGGCATTTTCGAGCACAAAAACGCCGGTGGGGCTATTCGACCTCTTTGGCCAAACGTTATTACGAGACAACCGAAGGTGTAAAGAACAAACAAGTAGGCTGGGATAATATTTGCGACTTTTTTAATCCTGTAACTCTCGAGCAGCAATACAAAATTTGGGGGGACTCTTGTCATGGATGCTTTGCGGCGTGCAAAGTTCCTTATTTTATTAGAGACCATCTGTTTGGGCCCTTTGCCGGAGAAATGAGACATGACAATGCCGGTGGCTGGGGAGCCAACACTATGATCCCTGGCTTTGATGTACAGGGATACCTCAGTTCCTATGTTGACTATCTGGGTCTGGACAGTGAAGATGTTTCGGGAGTTGTTGCATGGATGATGGAATGCTACGAAAAGGGATTGGTAACGAAGGAGGATTTGGGAGGAATTGATTTAAATTGGGGGAACGTTGAAGCGATCTGTGCCTTGCTTGATAAAATCGCTAACCGTGATGGATTGGGTGACGTTCTGGCGGATGGATTAAAGATTGCATCGGCCAAAGTGGGTAAAGGAACGGAAAAGTTTGCAATGACCAATAAAGGTGTTGCCATTACATCTTACGAGCTTCGAGGCAGTATGACAGACGCCTTGGATTTAGCTATAACGGCCGTAGGAGAAATTCATGGTGGACGGGGCAATCCTTTGCGGATCCTGTATGATTCGTTGACAACATGCACGTTTTGGAGAAATACACTTAGCAAAATATTTGGAAGTGCTGGTGGATGGGGAATTAATGCCGTAAATGCTGCTTGCGGCTGGGATATGACTCTTGAAGATTGGGGAAAAATGGCACTTCGAGCTGCCACCATGGAGAGATGTTACTCCATTCGAGAAGGATATATACCTGAAAGAGACGATATTTTACCTGATCGTTTTTTCGATGAAACGATCTATAACAAATATGGGGAACCAAAGAAGCTGGATAGAGTGGAATTTTTTAGTAAGCGAAAAGAAGTGTATCGGTCTTACGGTCTCCAGGAAAACGGCATCCCCTCAGATAAATTTTTGGAAGAACTAGGGTTAGGATTTACTGTTTCCGCTCTTCATGAAGCATTAGACCGAAATTCCCCGGCACAAAAGAGATAACCTGTTGAATATACGTAAGGATAGTGCGAATCAAAAATCCCTGTACTGACACCCATTCAAAAGTTGAAACACCCTCTTTTGAATGGGTGTATGAGCGGCGATTTTATCAGATACAGTATCATTCGTATCAGATTTTACCCGGCAGCAGGTAGCAAGTTCAGTCAAAAGGGTCTGAAAGCTATGCACAGTGAAACCATCGGCTGTAATGCGAACCGTCTTTTTTCTCCTGGGCAAGGTGGAAGCCTTTGCAGGTTTTACAGGGTCTCGCTCCTTTCGATTATATGCTCGAGTTTTGTCCCTATAGGTCATTTCAATTTGGGGTGCCAGACTGCCAGGTATCCGCAACAGTCTTGGCTTGTTAATTATTACTGTAGCAGCGAGAATAAGATTTCATCGATGATTCTTATATCGTTTCAGCTCATTATCCCAGAACTAAATGCGACTTTGTGTGTCCTGCCAGATAAAGAGATAATGTAAAAATTATCGGAACCCGAAGATATTTCTCCCGTGCGGCTCCCCTCAGCTATTTTTCTCCAGAAGGGCAATGACCTCGATGTGCTTTGTCTGGGGAAACATGTCAATCGGCTGGAGTACTTTCAAGGAGAATCCGTATTCAATTAAATATTTGATGTCGCGTGCCTGTGTTGCCGGGTTGCATGAAATGTAGATGATCTTTGAAGGTTTCAGGAGGGAGAGGCGATCCAGGACACCCCTTGGGCAACCCTCGCGAGGTGGATCCAGAAGAATCATGTCAATTCGTATTTTTCCCCTGATGAATTTTCTTTTCAGTATTTCCCCCGCGCTTCCTTTCAAGAACTTCGCATTTTTGTAGCTATAATATTTTGCGTTGTGTCTCGCACATTCGACCGCTTTGTTGTCTATTTCGATGCCGTAAATCCTTTCGGCATGTTCGGCCAGGTGCAGCGAAAAAAGCCCCGACCCGGAGTAGCAATCGAGGATTACATTCGAGGGGGAAGCGTCGACCATCGCGATGACGTCTTCCACCAGCCTATCGGTAAGGGCCGTATTTGCCTGGGAAAATCCTGTGTAGGGGATACGGAAATCCCGTTCCATGACACGTCGTGTGATGTATTTATCCGATCTGTATGGAGTGCCGGACCAGAGTATACATCGTCTTCCGTGAAATTGTCCCCCCTCATCTGAAAGCACCTGTGAACGCAGCTTTCCAAATTCTTCGTTTATCGAATCATCCAGGAGAGGACAGTTTTCGATATCGACAAGGGTGGCACCCGCCACATCCATAAATCCGATCTTTTTTTGCTTTAGATCACAGTGGAATTCCGCCTTCCCCCTGTAGTTGAAGATGGAAGGCGACGGTATTATTTCTCTCACAGGTGGATCGGGTAGCTTTCCGATTCGCTCAAAGGACTCTTTGACCTGTCCTTCCTTGATCGCGAGCTGATGATCGTATGAAATATGCTGATACTGGCACCCGCCGCAGATGGAATAATAGGCACACCGGGGTTCTACCCTGTGCTGTGACGGTTCGACGATTTCTTTGAGATCGCCGCGGATGAAGTTCTTTTTCACCTCCGTCACTGTCGCGTCAACCACATCACCGTCCACGGTAAAAGGAATGAAGGCAACGATATTGTCAATTCTGGCTATTCCGTTTCCACCGAAGGCAACCGTCGAAATATCTGCCCGGAGAGAATCTCCCGTTTTTACTTCCTTTATCATCGTAATCCACCTGCCTGTGAGTATTTATATGGTGTTGTATATCGTGGTACGGCAATTCTCACAAGATAAATGATTTTTCGGGGTGTCATTGATATGTATCAAGATCGACAGGCCGACCATCAAACCCCAGACCTTGCAATAGATGATTTAGTACGTAATATAATGTCGTAAGTGAAAAAAGTCCTTTGCCGACTTCAGAAAAATATGTATTAATGCCGTATAATATTTAGCAATGAAAGGTTCGTTGAATGATTCAATCCAATATACTTTTGTGGGCGTTTCTTGTCCTCTTTATTTGCAGTTCCCTCTTTCGTTGGATACTGTCTCGAATGAACATCGGACACCTGAGACGTTTCGGCAATACTGTCCCGGAAGAATTTGAGGGAGAACTGGATGAAGATACGCTTTCGAAGATGACGGCCTATACGGCGGATTCTTCCAAATTCGGTTCTTTTGTGTCCTTCTTCGACGACGCGGTGCTCCTTTGTATTCTGCTGAGTGGAATCCTTCCCTGGTACGTAACTGTCATCGCCTCCCTGGATCTGAATTTTATCCTATCGGGGCTTATATTTTTTGCCGGTCCCGCGGCAGCAGGCTTCATCCTTGATATCCCCTTCGATCTTTACAGCACCTTTGGCATCGAAAAGCGGCACGGCTTCAGCACCATAACGGTGAAACTCTGGATTGCAGACCTCGTGAAGGGGTTCCTTATTTCCGTTGTATTTATGGGCATTCTTCTCGGTTCCTTCCTTGCCCTCGTGTGGTATGTCCCGCAAAGCTGGTGGTTCTGGGGCTGGCTCTTGTTTGCCCTCTTTCAGCTCTTTATCATGTGGATTTATCCTGTGCTGATCGCCCCCCTCTTCAATAAATTTATACCCGTTTCCGATGAGGGATTGAGGGAAAAGATCCTTCGTCTCGTCGGAAAGGCGGGCCTGCGTGTCAAGGAGATATTTCAAGTCGATGCTGGGAAGCGGAGCAGGCATTCAAATGCCTATTTCACGGGGCTGGGGAAAACCAAGCGCATAGTGTTGTATGACACGCTCATCGCCTCTCACACCCATGATGAACTATTGTCGGTACTGGCACATGAGATAGGACACTGGAAGAAGCGGCATATCGTCAAGCAGTTGATATTCATAGAAATCTTTTCGCTTATAATATTCTACATCGCATATCGTCTCATAGGATGGCCGCTCATGTACGAGACCTTCGGTTTTGAAAATATCACACTCTATGTGGGGCTTTTCCTCCTCTCTGTCCTATTCGGCCCCCTCGCCTTTTTCTTTAAACCCATGAGTTCGTCGATTTCAAGGAGATACGAGAGAGAGGCCGACGATCACGCCAACCGGCTTATGGGGACCACAACATATCTCGCCGATGCCCTGAGGCGACTGGCGAAAGATAATCTTGCAAATCTCTACCCCCATCCTCTTTACGCCTGGTTTCACTATTCCCATCCCCACCTCACTGAGCGGATCGCGCGGCTTCGGAGAATAGACAAAAAAGATGGTGTTGATTTTTCCGGCAATGGTGATATAAATTGAAGTTCCCCGCACTAAGGTGCGGGGAATCTCCGACTGGCAAGGAAATTGTTTGTTTTTATTCGCTCGCTGTTCAGTTCTGTTCAAAATGTACCATGAGGTTTTATTATGCCGATTTATGAGTTCTATTGTGGCGTCTGTAACACCATGTATAATTTCTTTTCACGGTCCGCGAATACCGAAAAGATACCCTGCTGTCCCCGGTGCAAGACGGTGAAACTGGAGCGGCAGATGTCTGTTTTTTCCACAATATCTGCCGGGAAAGGCGAAGCGGAAGAAGAAGGTATGCCACCCATCGATGAAAGCAGAATGGAAAAGGCGATGGAGATGTTTGCCGGAGAGGCGGAAAAGATCGATGAGGATGATCCGCGTCAGGCCGTTTCTATGATGCGCAAACTTTCCGAGGCCGCCGGTATGAATCTGAGTTCGGGGATGGAAGAGGCCCTCAGCCGCATAGAACGGGGAGAAGATCCGGAAAAGATCGAAGAGGAGATGGGTGACATCTTTGAAAACGAAGATCCCTTTTCACAGGAAAGCAGGGGAAGCAAAGGAAAAAGGCAATCGCGCCCATCTGTGGATGAAACACTCTACGAACTTTAAGAACCGACAATGTTCGGCGCCTGTCTTTACCTGTGAAGTATTTTCCTGCCTGTACACCCATGACATTAACCCCGTTCACAAAGAGGTCAGGACATCTCTTTTTTGGTCTCGCAAACTGTGGCGACGCATGGCCGTAACAGCTGCATCGATAAGCCATATAACTGTCAGAATCCAGAGGAACAAATCGCCGATACGGTAATATAGTGAACGCTTCTGAGGTATGAAGAGGGGATATGAGGTAACCGCCTGCCGGGAAACGGGCGTTCTGGAGCCGGGAACTATTTCCCCCTTTCTTTTAAAGATTTATTGTAAAACAAATTCCTCGACATGTCAAAGGTTGTGGGCACTTCAGTGATTTGATCGCACCGATCCCATGTCGTTTTACTGAACCACATCAGTCGCTCATATTCCTGGTGATGAAAAAGGGACGGAAGAACCATCGGGTTTACAGCAAAAGGCTTGACCATTTTTTTTAATCTATGGTAACTTTCATTGAAGCTCTCCGCCGCAAGCAGCGGGGAATGCGCTCGCTGTTCAGTTCAATTGAGAGAGATGCGTGACGGGGGTTTTTACGTTAACGTTATCAAAAGGTGGAAAAAGAGGGACTGAAATGGATGAAAAAGCCTTAGAAAAAATTGGTTATGGTCTTTATATCGTTTCATCTCGCAAAGGAAAAAAATTGAACGGACAGATCGTTAATGCGCTCATACAGACCACATGCGAACCCTTTGCCATCGCAGTGAGTATCAATAAAAAGAATTTTACCCATGAGTGTATTGTGGAGAGTGGTGTCTTCAGTGTTTCCATACTATCGGCAGAGACCGATATGAAATTTATCGGCACCTTTGGATTTAGAGATGGTCGGGAGATAGAAAAAATGTCCGGATACAATTATAAGATAGGAAAGACCACGGCGCCCATTGTCCTGGATAATACACTTGCCTATTTAGAGGTGAAACTTACCGATCAGCTGGAACTCAGCACACACACGATCTTTGTGGGTGAGGTAGTGGAGGCCGAAGTAATTAATGAGGGGAATCCCATGACCTATGCCTATTACCATCAGGTAAAGGGTGGAAAGACCCCCGAAAGGGCAGCCACCTATATTCCCGGCCTGCATAGTAGTTCTGCGCGTTGAATTGTGCAGAATACCGATAATTTTGCCTCTTTCGCATTAAGTTGATGAACGAACCGCCGCATAAACACCTTTTCGTTTGTCTAAGATGCTTTTTGATAAATCCAAGGCTTGCTACAGGCGATTCCAAAACTCGCCCTTCGGGCTCAGACAGTTGGAATCGCTATCCTTCCGCTTCGCCAGGATTTATTCGCAAAAACCATCTTAATGACCGCTCAAAGGAATTTATGCTTGAACAACTTTATTACGAAAGAACCATACTTTTTACAGCATAATCTTATGAGAGATAAAGTGCCCATTTCAGTTGCAATCATCACAAAAAATGAGGAGCATAATCTTCCCGATTGCCTCAAAAGTGTCGCATTTGCCGGTCAGGTTGTTGTAGTAGATTCCGGCAGCACCGATGATACTGTCACGATCGCTTCCGCATTCGGTTGTGATGTTTATGAGGAACCCTGGAAGGGCTTCGGATATCAAAAGCAGTTTGCCATAGACAAATGCGACAATCCTTGGGTCCTTGTCCTCGACGCCGACGAGCGGATTCCCCACGAAACGGCTGAAGTCATAAAGGGCATTGTTTCAAAGAATGAAGGAAGCGTGGCAGGATACCGCTTCCCCCGCAAGAACTGGTTTCAGGGGCGCTGGATAAGACATCTGGGTTGGTGGCCCGATCGGATAACAAGACTTTTCCGAAAAGAATCGGGACGTATGTCAGAGGCCGCAGTCCACGAATCTGTAATTGTTTCGGGTCCCATCGAGGATCTGGACGTTCCCATCGAGCATTTTACAGAGAGTAATCTCGGAAAGATTCTCGTCAAGATAGACCATTACTCCACTCTGGGCGCCGAAGAGGCTTTCAAAGAGGGTAAAAACGCTTCGGTGTGGTCGGCTTCCCTGAGGGCGGTACTTACCTTTTTCCACAATTACTTCTTGAGACTCGGCATCCTTGACGGAGTTCCCGGATTCACGCTATCGGTGACCGATTCGGTCAACAAATTTTTTAAATACGCAAAGTTGAGTGAGCTGAACAGGCTGTCGAAAAAGGGAAAATAGTTTGAAAGATATTACGATTGTTATCGTTAACTGGAATACACAGGATCTCTTAAAAAATTGCCTGGATTCTGTTTGTCAGACAATAAAAGATATAAGCTATGAGATTATCGTCGTGGATAACGCCTCCACAGACGGTAGCGCGAATATGCTGCGGGAAGAATTTCCCGATGTCAAAATAATAGAGAATAAAGAAAACAGGGGATTCGGGGCCGCAAACAACCAGGCATTTGCCGTCATGAAAGGGCGTTACGCTCTCCTTCTGAATACCGATGCCGTATTGACGGAACACGCGATACGTGAATTATTCCTCTTCATGGAAGACCATCCCGAGACGTCTCTCACCTGCGGGCAACTCTTGAATGAGGATGGAAGCAGGCAAAACTCAATAGCAAACTTTCCCACACTCATTACCATGTCGGCCAATACCTCGCTCCTCGAATATATCTTTCCCGGGAGGTTTCCCAGCAAGAGATATATACATGAAAGTCCCGTCGAGATTGAATCGGCCATAGGGGCATGTGTCCTGGCGCGCAAAAAAGCAATGGATGATATAGGAGTATTTGACGAGCGGTATTTTTTCTTTTTTGAGGAGACGGACTGGGCCTACCGGATGCGATCGGCGGGTTGGAAGATATATTACGTTCCATCGGCATCGATTTATCACCTGCAGGGAAAGAGTGTGGGGGAAAGCATACGTTCCCGCATGGAATTTTACAGGTCGCGGTACCAGTTTTTTCATAAATACAAGAACCCTGCTTATGTGTTTATCATTTACTGCGTCATTATTGTCCGGTTGATTATAAACTGGCTCTCCACGCTCCTGGGGAATTTACTGACCGCCTTTTTGAACAGGAGATTAAGGGGAAGATGGAGGGTATATACAAAATTGATTTACTGGCATCTGAAAGGTTGCCCGGAACCATCCAGGTAGTGCGATATGTTAGTCAAGGGAACCCCGATAGATAAAGAGCGCGTCAAGAATATCCTGATAATACAGCTCGGCGATATAGGAGATGTGGTGTGGGCAACACCGACCTTCAGGGCCGTTAGTGAATCTTATGAAGGGGCACGCGTGTCGGTACTCGTGAGAGGGGGCACCGGAAGACTACTGGCAGGAGATCCTTCTCTGCACAGGATTTTTGAGGTCAAAGGAGGCAAAGGGGTCTCCTTTCATCGAATGAAGAAGGACATTGGATTAATAAGAGAATTGAGAAGGGAGAGATTTGATCTCGTCTTTGATCTTCGTCTGGATGATAGAGGGGCCTATATGGCCCGTCTCACCGGCGCGCCGGCGCGTGTGGCGCAGCACAACAAAAACGTGTCCTGGCGTAATATATTTTTTACCCATCTTGTGGAGCCGTCTGTTTCTGAAGAACCGGTTCGCGGCGCCTCGGAACAATCCCTGAGGACTGTGAGGGAATTTGGTGTCGAATCGAAAGAGAGCAAACCGAGGATTTGGGTGTCTGCCGAATCCATGAGGCGAGTTCGACAACTCTTTAAAGACGAAGACATGGACGAAACGGACGGGTGGATCACCTTAAATCCCTTTTCTCGATGGCGGTACAAAGAATGGAAATACGAAAAGTGGGTTGAGATCATAGACTGGTTATGGAATCAACACAATATTTCAACTGTAATTGTCGGCGCGCCTGAAGAGAGGAAACAGGCGGATTATATTGCCGGCAGATGCCGGGGGCCTGTCTTCAACCTTTCCGGCAAATCACAACTGGATGAACTGGCGGGAATATTGAGCCTGAGCAAATTGCATATCGGGGTTGATAGCGCCGCTCCTCATATAGCCGCGGCCACGGGGACACCTACCGTAATTATTTACGGCCCTTCCAGTTGGCTTGACTGGGCGCCCACCGGTGAAGAGCATATAGTTATCGCTCCCGATTGCGACTGCGCTCCCTGTCACAAAAAGGGATGCGAAGGGAAGGGATGGAGCAGGTGCCTTGAGGAACTTGAAGTCGATACTGTGAAACAG
>JAUVXT010000163.1 GCA_030603465.1 Deltaproteobacteria bacterium | reverse complement strand
TTTATCTCTGGCTTCTATCTTAATATCTTCACAGGTATGTCTGGCAGAGGCAGAGATAAAAAATAATTCAGTAAGAATCGGTATTTATCTCCCTATGACCGGAGTTGATGCTGCATTCGGTCAGTCTGAATATAGCGCTATTGAAATAGCCCATAAATTGAGATCCAGTGTGCTGGATAGCACCATTGAACTTCATTTTTTTGACACAAAAAGTGAAGATAGTCTGGCATCTAATGCTGCGGATATATTAATTAAAAAATATAATGTGCATGCATTGGTCGGTGGAACACCTGACGACAAAATCCTGCCAGGCAGTATCATTGCTGAAAAAGAAAGGATTCCCGTCGTTTACTCCATAGTTACATACCCCCCGGCTACTCAGAATAACAAGTACACTTTTCGCGTCTGCGCCACAGATTCCTTAGAGGCAAAAGCGGCTGCCGCTTTTGCCTATGAAATACATGGCGCGAAGAAAGCCGCTGTTATGATAGACATATCACAGGATTACGCTTTAAATATCTCCAACATCTTCGTAAAAAACTTTATAGAAAGAGGCGGGAGGATTATTTCAGCAACCTATTGCCAGCCGGAAGACAGAGCGCTTACAGAGCAAATTTCAGCAATTATTGCCGCAAAACCGGACATTCTTTATCTGCCAAACTACCCCGCCGAGGTTGTCCTTGCCTGCAAACGTGCGATCGAATCAGATCTCAATGTTCCGATCCTTTCCTCTAACAAGGCTCAAACATCAGAACTTATTAAAAAGGGTGAAAATTTTGTAGAAGGTGTCATAGTGCCCGGACATTTTGCACGGGAAGCGGCAACTACAGACATAGCAAAACAATTTATCGAAACGTACGAGAAGGGAACGGGAAATAGGGTGACCGCTGTCCATGCACTGTCTGCCGATTCTTATTTTTTATTATTAGATGCCATTGAAAGGGCAAAATCTTTTCGAGGCTCCAACATCAGGAAAGCTCTTGCAAAGACAAAGAACTTTAAGGCAGTGTCGGGCACAATAAGCATAGATGCAAATGGCAATGCGGTAAAAGAAGTGGTTTTTAATCGGGTAAAAGACGGGAATTTCGAGTACATGACGACACTTAAGCCATAAATACTACGTTCTTTTTCCTGCGAAGGCAGCCGGTTTTTCTCCCGCCTTCCCGGACATACTTATTTCTCCCCGCACAACGCTTTCTTCGGCCATTGCGATTACCTCGGATTTGATGTCTACAGAAGATTCGGGGCCTATACGATCTTCGAGTTTTCTTTTTTGATCAGCCGCCATAAAGACCGTTCCTTCTCTTCACTATACAAGAAGAATCTTGTCCAGAAATTCTTTCGTTCGCTCACTCTTCGGGTTTTTGAAAAAACTGACATCGGTGCCGCGTTCGACAATGCTCCCTTTTTCCATAAATATGATTTCGTCCGCCACTTCCCTCGCAAAACCCATCTCGTGCGTTACCACAACCATTGTCATACCCGACTTTGCCAGATTGATCATAACATCGAGAACCTCTTTTATCATCTCCGGATCCAGCGCCGATGTGGGTTCATCAAAGAGCATGATTTCCGGTTCCATTGCCAGCGCGCGCGCTATGGCCACCCGCTGCTGCTGTCCACCGGAAAGATTCCCGGGATATTTCTTTGCCTGCTCGGGAATGCCGACCCTTTCCAGAAGTTCGAAAGCCTTCTTCTCCGCATCGGCCTGAGACATCTTTTTTACCTTTATGGGAGCTATGGTGATATTTTCCAATATCTTCATGTGTGGATAGAGTTCAAATCTCTGAAAGACCATGCCCATTTTTTGTCTCAGTTTTATAAGGTCGGTGGACGGATCCGCGAGAGAGATGCCGTCGACAACTATGTCCCCTTCCTGAAATGGCTCCAACCCATTAAGGCATTTGCAGAGCATGCTCTTCCCGGCGCCAGAGGGGCCGCAGATGACCACCACCTGCCCCTTTTCGATCGTTTCGCTGACATTTTCCAAAACTCTGAAATCGCCAAACCATTTACTGACATTCTTTATTTCTATCATTTAGCCATCCCTCTCTTAGCTTCCAGTCTCTTACTCATCTTACTCATCGTATAGCAAATCACAAAATATATCACACCTATGAAGGCATAAAGCTCAAGACTCCTCATTTCCCGGGCATCCACGATACTTGCCGATCGCAGAAACTCCCTGACTCCTATAACATATGCCAGAGATGTGTCCTGAAATACGACAACAGATTGAGTCAATAAAGATGGAACCATATTCCGCAAGGCCTGCGGTAGAATGATATAGCGCATAGCCTGCCCATAGGTAAAGCCAGTCGAATAGGCCGCCTGCATCTGTTCCTTCGATATGGATTGTATCCCGGCCCTTATAATCTCCGCAAAATATGACGCCTCAAATACAATAAATGCAACACTGGCGGAGAAGAAATCCCCCATGGGCCTTCCCGCCAGTAGCGGAACCAGGAAATAGAACCAGAATATAACCAGTAAGAGTGGAAGGCTTCGAAAAAAATTAACGAAGAGCGTGGCGGGATAATAGATTATCTTTTTCGAGCTCAACCGTGCCATCCCAACGATTATGCCGAGGAGCAACCCTCCCGTTATACCGATAATGGCAAGTTCGACCGTAGTGAGCAGCCCCTTCATAAGAAAAGGAAAATTGTCGTAAATTACCTTCCAGTCAAATGTCCCCATATATTACCCTTATCTCCGTGTTATCAATCCCGGCACGGCCAGTCTTTTTTCAACAAGACCCATAATCATCACAACGGTCAAGGTGATAATCATATAGACGACACAGGCGCCGGTAGTTGCCTCTATGCCGTGAAATGTATAGGCTTCTATCTGCTGGCTCATAAATGTTGTCTCAAGGACGGCCACAGTCATTGCCAGGGATGTATTTTTGAATACAGTCAGGCACTCGGTTGTGAGAGGAGGAATGACTAACCTTATTGCATAGGGAATTATGACATATCGATAGGTCTGGAATTGAGTAAACCCGGTGCTCAGAGCGGCATTATATTGATCATCCGATATCGACTGCATTCCCGCTCGAATATGTTCGGCTATACGTGAAGACGTGTATAAAGACAGGCCGACAACCACTATCCAGAATTCGGAATTTGGTATTCCCCGGTAGAGATACATCTCCCATGAGTGCGGCAATATTCTGGGGGCAGCAAAATACCAGAAAAAAAGCTGCACAAGGAGGGGGATGTCCCTGAATAATTCCGTATACCCTGTGGCGAAAAGGCGAGAGAGCTTCCAGGGGGTTACTCTCAATGTGCCGATCAGCGTACCCAGAAATAGCGCTATAAACCAGCAGATAACACCCAATTTTATAGTCACCCAGATACCTTCGAGCATCCAGGAACCGTAAGGGTCGGCCCATAAGATTGACCACTTGAAATCATATGCCAGCATATTTAATTTTCCTTCACACACATAAGACGGAGGAGTCCGGTCTGGTGCTGATCACACCGAACTCCTCCACAAACTTTCAAGTAACTTAAATCTGCAAATGTGTTGTACACAGAAAGAACACATTTGCCAAAAGCGCAAGTTACTTCCTTTTATAATGCCGCAATGTGGCATAGTGGAGCTTTTAGAGATTAGGGCCAGGCCTGCAGCTTCATCAAGGTCCTTGCCTCATTAGTCATGGGATATGGAACTACTCCCTTGGCGCCGAACCACTTGTAATAGAGTTTTTTGTACCTGCCATCCTTTTCCATGGCGATTATCTGCGCGTTGATAAAATCGCGGAAGTTGGAATCGTTTTCCCGAACAATATAGGCATAGGGATCATAGGTGATCAGACCGCCGGCAAGCTTATATTCTTTCGGATTGGGCGCCTTGGCCCTGAGGCCCGCAAGGAGGATTCCATCGGTGCAGTAGGCATCCACAATACCCTTCTGCAGCGCCAGCATCCCCTGGGTATGCTCCTGGTAGATTACAATTTTGGCCTCAGGTTTAATCTTTCCCTTGCTGTTGAGATCCCGGATTGCCCTTTCATTTGTGGAGCCCTGGGCGGCTCCGACCCTCTTACCCGCCAGCCCTTTGTAACTCTTTATTCCGCTGTCTTTCTTAACCAGCAGCTGCGTGCCTGTCAGGAATATGGTCAGTGTAAAATCGACGGTATCTTCCCGTGCAACGGTATGCGTAGAAGACCCGCATACGATATCGAGCGTTTTATTCGCGACCAGCGGTATTCTTGTCTTGGGATTGACGGTTTTGAATATTATTTTGATCGGTTTGCCCAGCTTTTCTGCCAGCGCCTTCCGAAATTCTTCGGCCATATCCAGGCTGAATCCTGCACGCTGGTTGTTTTTGTCATAAAAACCGAAGGGAACGGCGCCGTCCCTCACCCCTACCATAAACTCTCCTCTCTTGGCAATATCGTCCAACGTGCCTCCAAATGCAGCCGGAGACACACAAAGGATCAATACTGCCGCCAGGATAAAACATACACCTCTTCTCATTTCATCTCTCCTTTCTGTTAGTTACACATATTACTCACACCTCTTGGTGCGCCCTAAACATCAACCTGAAATATCAGGCATATCTGCATACAAAGAAGGCAAATCACCAGTATGGATAAATAAAAGTGTCTCGTCTTTTGAGAGCAATCAGAAAGAATTACACCGATTTCCCCGGCACCTGTCGGCTTAAATAGAAGATCGTCCCTGTAAGGTCATCCCCTTTCATGTAGATGGCAGGACAGCCCGGTTCCGCTGGAAGTATGGAGAGTTTTTCAACAGGTGTCTTTCGCTTGAGATGGAAATGCGCCGGGTTCGTTATGGATTTTTCCTAACTTCCTTAAACCCAAATCAGAGGGTGATAGTCATCACACTTTCACATTCATGTCAATAGATTTTCCAGCTACTCGTGAAATATAATCGTTTCTTTTTTTATCATTTCTTCCGGTATTCTCAAATCGAAAGACCCAGTCCTGTCTTTCCGTAGTAAAAGAGGTATCAAATATCCGTTAAAACTGCCTTCGGCGCTCCTTTCGATGAGAAGGTCAAAGTTTAGTCTGTCTTTATCCGCTATTTCATTCAGTTTACACTTACACGCGACAAACAATCGCCTGCCATCGGGCGGGCTCTTATCCTTTGATGATAAACCTTGAAACAATGTTGCCTGACAGCCATGCGACTATGGGAATGAGAAGCACTACGACAACAAATAGAATCTTCATCTTCGTCAAGGGCGCAAATGCCTCAGATTTATCGATCTTGGCCAGGAGACACCACTTCACTTCCGATATGTTATGGCCGACCCCAAGAACTTTGACACCCCTGTAATCTTCGAAGACAATGGGTTTTCGTGCCCGGGATTCCGCCCCTATTCTCTTATAATCCTCCAGGTATATTCTGGTGTTTTTTGTGTTATCATATAACTTAAGAAAGGTGTCTTTCATAAAACGTGAGGGGGTTATCATGTACCCGTCTCTGTTTACCAGATAGATTTCTCCGGTAGCGCCTAGACCTGTTCTGTCCGTGGTTATCTTATTCAACGCATTCAAGCTTACCCGGGCAATGATTACGCCCAAAAAGTCTCCACTTTTCTCCGCAAATATGGGAGCGGAAAATGCAATAGAGTATATTTTTTTGTCCTGAGACACATAGGCATCCTTAATAAAAACCCCCTCTTTCCCCTCGATAAAAAATGTATCGCGGCTTTTATCCCGTCCGATATCCCTCCCATCACTGGAAGCAACAATTATTCCATCTTTATTCAAGAGTATAACATCATAGACATTTTTCATAACCTTGGCTGTATTTTCCAATCTTCTATTGACATCGTCATATTTTTCGCCACACTCCTCTTTGCTTACTGTAATCAGCAATCTTTCGATAACAACGCTCTTTGATAATTGTTTTACAGACTCTCTGCCGGAATCCAGAAATGTTTGTATATGGTGTGCCCTTGATTGGGCGGTTGTGGTTAAGTGGGCCAATATGGCATTCTCCATATCACTTTTACCCATAAT
>JAUVXT010000114.1 GCA_030603465.1 Deltaproteobacteria bacterium | reverse complement strand
ATCGGATAATGTTGGTAAAGTCGGCTCCCCTGAATGAATATATGCTCTGCGAATCATCACCGACTACCATGAGGTTTCTATGATTTGAGGCGAGCAGATCGAGGATTTTTGCCTGAATAATATTGGTGTCCTGATACTCATCTACAAGGATATGTAAAAAGCGTTCGGAATATTTCTCCAGCACCTCGGGAAAATTGACGAGAAGCTCTTCCCATTTGCAGAGAAGGTCGTCAAAATCCATCACATTAAGTTCTTTTTTTCGAATACGGTATCTAAGGGCTATCTTGAGAATGTCGGTAATGTAGTTGAAATAATAGGGATATTTTTGTAGAACGACATCCTCTATGGTTGTTCTTGTATTTGTAGAGAGACTTATAATATCCCCCAGGATATTTCCCCGGGGAAACCTGTCAGTCTTTGTGATTCCCAGCTCTGTTACCGTGGCATTTACAAGCTGCTTTGAATCTACATCGTCTATGATGGTGTAGTTGCTTTCATAACCGAGGAGGCGGGCATGCCTTCTCAATATACGATTTCCCACATGGTGAAATGTGCCGCCCCATATGTTACCGAGATCAAACTCCACGAGCGACTCTACCCTGGAAAGCATGGATCGGGCCGCCTTATTGGTAAACGTGGCCAGCAGAATACGACCCGGATCTTCTCCCAACTCAATAAGGCGTGCCACCCTGTAGGTCAGCGCCCTCGTTTTTCCGCTTCCGGCGCCCGCTATCACAAGAATGGGACCTTCCCCGGATGTAACCACTTCCAGTTGCTCGGGATTGAGGTGTTTTTCGTAATCGATCATTTCCAGAATCTTCTATTCTTGACGACTTTCAAGTAACTCAATTTTACGTTGACTGATGGCATTGAGCACCTATCTTTAATATTGTGGTTCAATCTGCAAGATTGAACCAGCGTAGGGACTATTCAGATACACGGCCTGTTCGGGGAACAGGCCCTACGATATGTAGGGGCCGATGCCCCCATCGGCCTTAAACATGCTTTGTAAAAGTTACTTTCCATTATAATGCCGACGCGTCGGCATAGCGGAGCTTTTTACGAGTCCATCAATAATGGCACTGCCGAAGCCCTTTACGGATGTGTTACATCCCGGTTTGCAGATTTTTCTTTATCTCTTCTACCGTTTCCTTACTGTTAAGAGAGAGGATATTTTTTAAGAGTCCCTCCTTCTCATAAAATCCGATGAGGGGGAACGTCTTTTCGTTGTATATCTCCAATCTGTTCAATATGGCCTCTTCTGTCTCATCATCACGCTGGATAACAGGGCTGTCGCACTTCTTGCATTTTCCGTCGTCAGTGGGAGGATCACTCTTTATATTGTAAATGGCCTGGCATTCGGAATTTGAACAGGTCCGCCGCGTTGTCAGCCTATCCAGGATGACCTCTCTGGGAACTTCCAGATTAATGGCATAATCGAGCGTTATCCCTAATTTTTCAAGGAGTTTCTTCAGCGCCTCCGCCTGCGGAACCGTCCGGGGAAATCCATCCAGCAGAAATCCCCTCTCGCAGTCGGGTTCCTGGATACGGTTCTCCATGATATCCATTATCAGTGAATCGGGAACCAGATCACCGCTGTCCATGTATGCTTTTGCCTTTTTCCCAAGATCAGCGCCCTCTTTTACCGATTTCCTGAGTATATCACCCGTCGATATCTGCACGGAACCGTCATAGTCGGAAAGGAGTTTGGCAATGGTTCCCTTGCCTGCTCCAGGCGCGCCCAAAAGTATAACCTTCATAACATACCTCCGTATATTTTTTCTTTTTTGTGTGGAAGGATATATAGGGGAAACTTTACCGAGGGTCAAGCAAATAGAGCAATCTGATAATATTCTTTACCGATGCCGGTCACTAATCGTCTTCCGTGCCGAATCGTCTGAACCTGACTCTTTCATAGATATCATTGGGTGGCGGATACACCATCACTCGCTTTTCTCCCGTTATCTTCACCGGCATTCTGCCGTCGAGAATGGAATACCAGTCGCCTATATCGTTCCCTCTGTTGTCACGGATATCGAATCCATAGAGAGTTAGATTATATTCCGAGGCCTTCGACTGCATGCCGCGAACCAGTTCTTTTAATGCATGTAAAGGATCGTCTACCCTGTGCCATAGCTCCGTCTCAAGAGTATATCCCTTTTCAATTCCCATGAGGCCTCTGGGTGCAGCGTCGGTGCCGCTCATATAATAATTAAGATTCGTATTTGTTTGGTATGTTTCAAAGGACACCGTCACAGCGCTGTTAGGTTTTATGTCTCCATAGTTTTCAAAACGCAAATCACCTGTGACACACCCGGCAAATGATAGAAAAATAAAACTCAAAAGGGCGTATCCAATTATTGTTACTATACTTTTACGCATCTCCGTCACCTCCTTTATATCTTCACCATCCTAAGCCGGAGGGCATTAAGAATCACGGAAACGGAACTGAAGCTCATGGCCGCAGCGGCAATGATCGGGCTCAGTAGAATGCCGAAAACCGGATACAAAGCACCTGCCGCCACCGGCACGCCCAGGGCGTTGTAAGCAAAGGCCCAGAAGAGGTTCTGTTTGATATTGCGCATCGTGGCGCGTGATAGTTTTCTGGCCCGCACAATGCCGGTAAGATCACCCTTGACCAGGGTGACGCCTGCACTCTCCATGGCAACATCTGTGCCTGTACCCATGGCAATGCCCACATGAGCCTGCGCCAGGGCAGGCGCGTCATTGATGCCGTCGCCGGCCATAGCGACCATGCGGCCTTCATCCTGGAATTTTTTGACCACAGCGGCCTTTTCATCAGGCAACACTTCGGCCACAACTTCATCAATGTCAAGTTTTCTTGCCACCGCTTCAGCGGTTGCCTTGTTGTCACCGGTAAGCATAATGATACGGATTTTTTCGCCGTGCAGCTGACGGATCGCCTCAGGCGTGCTTTCCTTGATCGGATCGGATACCGCGAGCAGCCCTGCAAGTTTGTTGTCCACCGCCACAAACATGACCGTCTGGCCCTCGGCTCGCATTTCCCGCGCTCTGAAGGAGAGGGCTTCGACATCGACACCGAAATCTTCCAGCAGCTTCCGGTTGCCGAGCAGCGCCGTCCGTCCGTTCACCTGTCCGGAAACGCCCTTGCCGGTATGGGAGTCGAAATCTTTCGCATCACTCAGAGTGATATTGCGGCCCAGCGCACCCTCAACAATTGCCGCCGCCAGCGGATGTTCGCTTCCCTTTTCAAGGCTGGCGGCAAGTTTCAGCAGTTCTTTTTCTTCTATACCGGTGGCGGGAATCACTCCGATCAGCTTCGGTTTGCCCAGTGTCAACGTACCTGTCTTGTCCACAACCAGCGTATCCACTTTTCGCAAGATTTCAATGGCTTCGGCATTCCTGAAAAGCACTCCCATCGTTGCTCCCCTGCCGCTCGCTACCATGATTGACATAGGAGTGGCGAGGCCCAAAGCGCAGGGACAGGCAATGATTAGAACGGAAACAGCGGCAATAAGGGCATACGCAAGACGTGGGTCAGGTCCGAACAGATACCAGACTATGAAGGAAATAAGCGCGCTGGCAATGACTATGGGGACGAAATAGCCGGACACCAGATCAGCCAATTTCTGGATCGGCGCCCTGCTTCGTTGCGCCTCAACAACCATATGGACGATCTGCGCAAGCAAGGTTTCCGCCCCTACTTTCTCAGCCTCCATTATGAGAGAACCCGTGCCATTCACCGTGGCACCGATCACTTTGTCGCCCGCCTGCTTTTGCACCGGAATCGGCTCACCGGAAATCATGGATTCGTCCACCGAGCTTGTCCCTTCCAGAATGACGCCGTCGACGGGCACCTTTTCACCGGGCCTGATCCGCAATCGGTCGCCTTTCTTGACATGTTCAAGGGGAATATCTCCTTCGGTGCCGCCGTCGTTGATCTTGCGCGCCGTTTTGGGCGCCAGACCCAGTAGCGCCTTGATGGCAGCGCCGGTCTGGCTGCGGGCGCGCAACTCCATGATCTGACCCAGCAGAATCAGGATGACGATTACCGCAGCCGCTTCGAAATAGACACCTACCGTGCCTTCCGCACTCCGCATTGCTGCCGGAAAAATATCAGGAAAGAGAACGGCGATCAGGCTGTAGAGATAGGCGACCGAGACACCCAGGCTTATCAAAGTGAACATATTAAGGCTTTTATTGATAATCGACTGTACGCCCCGGACAAAGAAAGGCCAGCCTGCCCAGAGCACCACCGGGGTTGCCACGATAAGCTCCAGCCATCCGAGGACCGTGGATGACGCTAGCTGCTCCAGCAGACGGCCGCCGGGTAACATCTCACGCATAGCAATGATTACCAACGGAACAGTGAGCATTGCCCCGGAGATGAAACGTTTTTTCATCTCAGTGTATTCCTGGTTTTCCTCTCCCTCTTCCAGGGAGAAACTGCTCGACTCCAGAGCCATCCCGCATTTGGGACAACTGCCCGGCTTATCCTGAACGATCTCCGGGTGCATGGGGCAGGTCCAGTGGTGCGCATTGGTGCCATGATCCGTTTTTGCGTGAGGACTATCACCGTTGTGTTGATGTTTCCCCTTCTCCCCCATGGAGATATAGCTCACCGGGGCTTCTTTAAACTTCTCCAGGCAGTGGGCACTGCAGAAATGGTAGGTCGTCCCCTCATGTTCATATCTCAAGGCGATGTCCTCGCCACTCACACTCATCCCGCATACGTGATCCTTATAAATTCCCTCATTATGATACTTGTTACTACTCATAGCGATTATCCTCCTTTTCTTGATACCCGTGGCAGAGCCCTTTCCAACCGTGATTGCGATCTTTTATCATCAGAAAATAGAAACCGCTGAATAGAAGTCAACAATATTGATATAATACCTACCTGAAAGCGTGTCAATGTTATTACTTTGGTTATTCTTTGGGAATTGCATAAATTATTGTCACGATCGGCCTTTCCGGTGGCGATGAAATTGGAAAGGAATCCTCGCCTTCCTCTCTTTTCTGGTTGTCTTTCGGAAAAAAAATAATATTAAAGATACGATTCCTTGAAAGGGAAGAAACATAATCGGAATCAGAAGTTCAATTGGGAAGGCCTTATGAGGTGGTAATGGAAGGGCAAAGGGTGGCGGCATTTTTTGATTTCGATAGAACGCTTGTTGAGGTGGAGAGCGGCAGAATAGGTATGGAGTGGCTGCGCGAGCATGGCATGCTCCCGACCGGTTTTCTCATACGGGTACTTGCAGCCAGCTATCTCCACAAGATACATCTTATTTCGGATGAGCGAATGGTCAGGACAATGCTCACTTTTTACCGGGGCAGACGGCTCGTCGATTTTCAGAGAGGTTCGGAAGAATTTTATGTCGGCTATCTGAAACCCCATATTGCGCCCAATATTCTTGCGAAACTAAACTTTCATAGGGAAGAGGGACACCTGCTCGTTCTCATATCGGGCTCGCTCAGGTATCTCCTCGAACCCGTTGTAAAGGATCTCGGATTTCACGTTCTTTTCTGCACCGACCTGGAGGAGGGGGACGACGGTCTGCTTACTGGGCGATCGAAGGGGCCGATCTGTGTGAGCGAAAACAAAAAACTGTTCACGTTGAAGTTGGCGGAATTAGAGGAATTAGATCTGGCAAAATCATATGCATACGGTAATGATATGGTCGACCTGCACCTCCTTGAACTGGTGGGGAATCCCTATGTGGTCGAGCCCAATGCCCCTCTCGAAGAGGTCGCCCGCCAGCGTTCCTGGCCTGTACTTACCTACAGGTAACCGGCCTTTATCAATTCACGCGGTTCTTCGTAAGCTCCCGGTGTATGACTAAAAACTGTATTTTAGATCGGTTATGATCCGGTCATTCCTTTCCCATCTTCCGTAATAACTGTCGTCCTTCCCGTTGAAGAATTCCAGCCCGGTAGTCCATACCAGCCCCGGCCTGATCTTGTATTCCGATTGTATCTTGTTGTATCGGCCCGATGGGTCAAATTCGAAATCAGAGATGTACTGGAAGTTCAGGTCTTCGTTATATTTAAAATTGATCCGCGTAAAGATGTTATTGTGCCCCATTCTCCCCTTGCGGGAGCTTTGCGTATACCCGTCGGCATACTGCTCTTTTACGATGACTTCGTTTGCATACTCGATGGTAACGTCGATTTTTTCCAAGAATATTTTCTTCGCCAGGTCGTCAATAGTGTAGGTAAAGCCGCCTACCATGCTTAAATAATTGTCGTCCTTTCCGTCATAACTGTAGTTGAAGAGACCCTCTCCATGGAATTCCCATTTCTTGTAAGCCGTAGAAAATCCGGCGGCATAGTTTCCCACCTTTACATTTTCCTTGATGATCACCGTTGTGCTTCCCCGCTGTTCCTCTCTCTGGACATAGTATGGGTTTAGACCGTGATATCCGGAGACAAAAAGATCCCAGCCCTTCAGCGTTGTCTTGGCGCGGCCGAAGTATCCCACGCTGTTGATGGACATGGCAGGAAAATCATCCTCTATTTCCTTGCCCGATGTATCACCTTCGTAGACATCGTAGTCTCCCGTAGTTCCCGACCAGCGCGAATGTTCGCTGGGCCCTTTCCCCGTGTTGAATACGGGGAATATGGCGGCGGTGAAGGTATACTTGTCGTAATAATAATCGAGTTTCGTTTGCCATATTCCGAAATCTTTTGGATCTAACGGGTCGTTGGCGTCCGAGGGCCGGTATCTGTCGGCAGGTGAGAAGAGCGTTGAGATTCCGTTCTGAAAGCTCTTCTTCCCCACCGTTACGTCGTAGGTATCCTGGAAAAATGAAAGGTATAATTCATTCAATTCCAGGTGGTGGCGTTGTCTGTCTTTGTCCTGTGGCCACCGGGAAATTCCTTCGTATGTGTCCTGCTGGGAGCCAGCCTCGAGCCAGCCCGCAAGATTGAGGCGAAAGGTATCACCACCTGTCCATGTTTCAAATCGGAGCATCGCTTCACCCACGGGGTTTCTTTCATCGATTCCTTCTCTATCTTCAGGTTCCCGGAAAAAGGCATGTCCGCGCAACCGGAGACTTCCTTCGAGGTTCTTGCCGATCATGGTAAGATATTTAAAGCTGTCTTCCTTTTTTTCGGCAGGTTTTGCTTCCAATTCGTCGAGAAGATCCAGGTCGTCGTCCTTTCCTTTTTCCTGTTCCGTCGTTATTTCCTTATCCAGATCGTCGAGGAGGTCCAGATCATCGGCGGCCATGGCATTATGGAAACCGAAGGTCAGAAAAAGGACCGCAAGCGCGGTAACGATATATTTTGTCCACTTCATGGATGTAAATCCTTTCTAAAATTTATGTTGATTCGAATAAAAGCTTATTCGTCTGTGCCAGCCGTATTCCAAGAACCCTTGAGAGGTTGAGGAAGAGGCGACTGGCGATGCGAGGATATATCCTCTGAATTCTCCCCAGACCGTTCCAGTCAATCTCCAGATATCGAATAGCTTCCAGGGTGCGCACGTCGGCGGAACGTGGGCCCGGTTCCACGAGTGCTATCTCGCCGAATACATCGCCGGGATTGAGTTTAGTGAGGGTTATATCCTTTCCCGTCTTTTCATCCCTCGTGACAACCTCGGCCTTCCCTTCAAGGAGCAGGAACATACTGGAACCCGCTTCCCCCTGAGTTACGGCAAGTTCGCCCGCTTCCCTTGTAAAAACCTTCCCCAGCAGTACC
>JAUVXT010000274.1 GCA_030603465.1 Deltaproteobacteria bacterium | reverse complement strand
GGTTTGAAGATGCATATCGGGAAGTTGCCGGAAAATCACCCTATAAGGATTTGATACCCTTTGATGCGAAAGGTGTGCATAACGGTTACTTCTCGCAGGACAAAAAGGGCAAGGGGAAGGATAAAAGGGGGAATACGCAGGCTGATGATGATACCTTCAAACTGATTATGAAAAACAAGGAGCGACTTCTGAATACGGATGAACCATTGCGTTTTATCTTCAGCCATTCCGCCCTGCGCGAGGGATGGGACAATCCCAATGTCTTTCAGATATGTACGCTGAACGAAACCCGATCCGAACTGAAAAAGCGACAGGAGATAGGCCGCGGGTTAAGGCTGGCGGTCAATCAGGATGGCCACCGCATACAGGATGCCAACATCAATCGGCTGACGGTCATTGCCAATGAGTCTTATGAGGATTTCGCCAGGCAGCTTCAGTCGGAAATTGAAGAGGACTGCGGGGTCTCTTTCAAGGGAAGGATCAAAAACAAACGCAGAAGAGCGACTGTTAAATACCGCAAGGGTTTTGAATTAGATGAAAAGTTCAGAGAAATTTGGGACAGAATCAAATATCAGACAATCTACAGAGTCGAATATGACACTCAGGAATTGATACGAAAAGCGGCCAAAGCCATTGAGCAGATGCCCGCGATAAAAAAAGCCGTTATAAAAACAACAAAAACGGCCCTTGAATTTGATGAATGCGGCATCGTGGCTGAAATCAAGGCTTCCTATACGACCTCGCTTGATGGAGCATTCAGAATGCCCGATGTGCTGTTTTACATTCAGGAAGGAACAAAGCTTACTCGTTCCACTATTCTGGAAATACTGAAAGATTCAGGCAGGATTGGCGATGCGTTGATTAACCCTCAACTTTTTCTTGATAACGCCGTTTCCGCGATAAAAGATGTTTTATATGACTTGATGATTGACGGGATTAAATATGAAAAGATGGGGGCGAAAGAGTATGAAATGCGCCTGTTTGAAGACTATGAAGTTCATATCAACGACCTGACCTTTGAAATATCCAAACAGGACAAAACCATCTACAGCAATCTTGTTCCACTTGACTCCAACGTGGAATACGACTTTGCCAGGGAATGTGAAACCAGAGATGATGTTGAGTTTTATTTCAAGTTGCCTTTCTGGTTTAGAATAAAAACTCCAATCGGCAAATATAATCCTGACTGGGCATTAATCAAAAAGAACGAAAAAACGGTTTATTTTGTTGCCGAAACAAAATCTGCGGGCCAGGAATTGAAAACCAGTGAAAAGAGAAAAATCAAATGCGGAGATGCTCATTTCAAAGAGTTTGACGATGTGAAATACAGGCAGGTTGCGACGGTCGGCGAATTGGATTAAGAATTACTTTCGCACATCGTGTGCTGCCGCGGGGGGCTTCCGTACAGCCTATATGTATGGAAGCAATATCACAAGGAGATTGCTGCACTTTTAAAGCTGATATAGATATGCTGGTAAATAGGGTAAGCGTCTATTTATCAATGACAAAACACAAGGCATATCGCGCAATTAAATAATAAATGGGTACCGTCCTATTAAACCAACGGCGGATCAATGGAGAAGCAATTTATCGGTTTTCACTCGGAATGGAACCTGGGAAGTCCGGGAGGCTGGGACTACCAGCGCATCACCCAGATAATCGGCAAAGCTGTCTGGAAGAAACACTTTCGTACCGCTATAGACATCGATCTTGATTTTGATCATCCATTGCTGCACCCGGTAAATAACTTCGTCAATATGCTGAAAGACGCTCACCGCTTACGGGAGGGTGCGAATGCGGGACTGATTGCCGTCGTTGCGGAAGAAGAGACACTAAAAGATGTTGTTGAAAATATAAATCTCGTAACTCATATTAATGCAATTGAGGGACTTTCCAGCGCCCTGATGGCGCCGCATGAACTGGAAGAGCGCAAGGGACGTGTCTGCTGGCATGGCCAACCGGTGTCCGTTATTTTCATGGACTTTAATACCGATGTCCTCCTGGCGCTGCACCGCAAACAGAATCTGAGTCCCTTGCTTAAGGCTGTGAGGGAGGGGAGGGTGATCAACCCCAGGGGCACCGAACCGATCAATTCCAAGAGTATGTTTGAAGTGATCACCGATCCCGGGAACAAAAATCGGTTCCATGAAGAGACGATTCGGAGAACGCCCTGGACCCGCCAGTTTTATTCTCGTCAGACCGAAGGACCCGACGGAGAAGAGATTTCTGACCTTGTGGAATGGACCCGGTCGAACTGGGACACGCTGGTGCTGAAACCGGAGCGCGGATACTCCGGGAAAGGGGTGCGAGTCGGAGGAATAGATGGAAACATCGACGATATCATTGAAAACGCACTTGATAACGGTAATTATGGCGGTTATATCGTTCAGGAAAAGGTTCCCCTCAACCTGTGGACGGAAGTGATTCCCGAAATTGATAGAGAAGCCCGGTGCGTGAGAGAGGCCGAATGTCAAACGGATTTCAGATGTCTCTTCGGGCAAAAGGGTTTGTTTGGCTTCCTGGGCAGGTATGGCGGGGTGCCGACCAATGTGGGGAGCGGAGGGGGGGTGCAGCCTCTTGCGGTGCTCCGTTCGGAGATGAGCGCGAGAGAGGCAACGGACAGGATTAATCATGCTATTGCCGATATGGACTACGGCGATGTATTGGACGCGATGGAAGAACAGGGAAAAATGGCCCTGGATCACCACTTTACCTATCTTTTGGGCCCCATCAAGATCGCTCTCCGTCCCAGATTGATAACTGCCGGCCAGATGGAGGCGCTGGAATCTTATTGCAGATCTATCTGGAAGGACTGTCTAACCATGGAAAAAATGTGGTTGTCGGAGGAATTGAACCTAATCGTCAACATAGATCCTGAAGAACTTGAAATAATACGTTCCCAGCCCTGGGGCGGATCATCGGCCATTTTCGCCTCGGATG
Source organism: Deltaproteobacteria bacterium (assembly GCA_030603465.1). Lineage (GTDB taxonomy): Bacteria > Desulfobacterota > Syntrophia > Syntrophales > UBA2210 > JAFGPZ01. The sequence goes on along the minus strand of JAUVXT010000274.1, from coordinate 137 downwards.
GACTCTTCAGTTTCGGAGCACATCTCAGATGAAAACACATGTGGATGCCGAATGGTGGAAATATCTTTTCGACGAGACCTATCTTCTAACCGATGCGCGGTCCGTTTGCGACGCAGAACTGACACGCCGGGAAGTGG
>JAUVXT010000189.1 GCA_030603465.1 Deltaproteobacteria bacterium | reverse complement strand
GGAAAGCGATTGTGAATCTTATCGGGATATCGAGCGATGAAAGAATCACCGCGGTACTCCCTGTGATAGAATTTATTCCGGGAAATTTTGTTGTGATGGCTACGGAAAAAGGAATAATCAAGAAGACAGATATTGTGGCCTATTCACACCCCAGAGCGGGAGGAATTATCGCCTTAACACTTGATGAAGGTGATGAGCTGATCGATGTGCGGCAGACCGACGGACAACAGGAGATACTGCTGGGTACCAGGATGGGCAAGGCAATAAGGTTTAAAGAAACGGATGCCAGAGCGATTGGAAGAACATCGAGGGGAGTGACGGGGATACGGATGGTCGAAGGTGATAAATTGGTGGGAATGGAAATACTGAGCGAGGGGAATTCCATCTTGACCGTTTCCGAAAAGGGTTATGGAAAGAGGACCGATATTGGAGAATACCGCACTCAGTCGAGGGGCGGCAAAGGAATAATTAATCTCAAGACAACAGAGAGGATAGGACTGGTGACACGCATACTCCAGGTTACCGGAGATGAAGACATTATGCTGATCAGCAATTCGGGTAAAATCATTCGGTTGGGCGTGAATGAAGTACCTCTTTTGCACAGGAGCACACAGGGGGTCAAGCTCATAGATCTTGACCCGGATGAATGTTTTGTGGGGTTGGCCAGAGCAGATCGAACAGACGAAGAAAATGGACAGGATGTTAATGATACAGAAAACGGGGGTCAGGATATTGAGACGCAAGGTGACGTACCTGATGGAGAATCGGGAAGAGGCAATTCGTCTGGAGGTTAAGACAAACCGACAAGCTGTGATAGAGGAGGCTAATTGGTGTGGCATAAAGCCGGGAATGAGGGTGCTTGATGCGGGATGCGGTTCAGGCAAGACCACGTCGATTCTCTATGAATCGATAAAACCGGATGGAAGTATAGTAGGCGTAGATTATTCAGGAGAGAGAATTAAATACGCCAGAGATCATTATGGAGAGGGATGCGACATCACTTTTCATGTGCGCGACTTGAGAGAAAATCTTAGTGATCTTGGGCAGTTTGATCTCATATGGGTGCGCTTTGTTCTGGAGTACAACCGCTTAGAAAGTCTTGATATTGTTAAAAATCTGACGGAATGCCTGAAACCGGAGGGATGTCTTTGTCTTCTTGACCTAGATTATAACTGTCTTTCCCATTATGAGATGACGCCTCATTTTGAGGGTATTTTAAAAAATTTGATGACGAGATTGGATGCAGAATTTAATTTCGATACCTATGCGGGACGAAAGCTTTATCAATATCTTTACGATGTGGGGTACAGAGACATTAAAATGCACCTTAAGGCGCATCATCTGATATATGGCAAGATTCGGGAAGAAGATGCCTTCAACTGGATAAAAAAAGCAGAGGTTGCAAGCGAGAAGCTCGGTGATTTATTTGATACATATCCCGGGGGGCATGAAACGTTCATCGACGATTTTAAAAGACTGCTCCTTGATCCCAGGCGATTTACATATACCCCTTTGATATTGTGCAGGGGGATGAAACCTTCATAAGAGGAGTTAATGCACGATTTCCTCCTCGTCAATCTTGAAGGATTTTTCTCTAAAAAGCTTCAAGCAGGCATCGACAACTTCCGGATCATAGCAGGGGCTGTTTGATCCTGATATCTCTTCCAGTGCCTTTTCCAGGCCTACTGAAGGTCGGTAGGGTCTGTGAAATGCCATCGCCTCCACCACATCGGCAACCGCAATAATCCTGGATTCGAGAAGAATGTCGGATCCGGAAATCCCCCGCGGATACCCTGAACCATTCTGTCTTTCGTGATGTTGGTAGACAATTTGTGCTACCGGGTGCGTAAATTGAACATTTTTTAAGATATTGTAACCTACCTCACAATGGGTTTTCACCATGTCAATTTCTAGTTTGCTCAGTTTGCCCGGTTTACTGAGAATCTCGGACGGGACGTTTATTTTTCCAATGTCATGGATCATGGCAGCCGTGCGAATCCCTTGAATGATATCTTCCGGTAGAAGCATTTCTTTGGCAATGGCGCATGCCATTCTCGTTACCCTCCGTTGGTGCCCGGCAGTATAAGGATCCCTTGTCTCCACGATTGATGAAAGGGCGTTAATGGTGCCTTCCAGGGCCGTCTGCAACTGGTCAACGTTCTCTTCAAGGGCAGAAACATCCTTCATGGTTCCTACGAGGCCGATTAAGTTGCCCTGTGAGTCGAAATTAGGAGAGCCGCTCAAACTGAAAAGCAGCGGGGACCCATCCTTCTTTATAATCGAACCGGTTACGTTCTTTACGGTTTCACCCTTATCCCTTACCCTTTTAAAGAGATGGACCAGACCTTGTCGATCTTCTTTTTTTATAAAATCTGTAAAGTATCTACCGATAACTTCATTTTTTGTATATCCCAGTAAACTTTCGCAGGCGGGGTTGATATAGGTTAACGCTCCCTTTGCATCGAGGGTATAAATGATGTCGGGAGAATTTTCTCCCAGCGCCCTGAAACGCTCTTCGCTTTCTATAACTTTTCGGTAAGTTCTGGCGTTGTTGATAGATATTCCTATTTGGGGAGCGATTCCCAGTAAAAGATTCAGGTCGCTCTGAGTGAGAATTCTCTTGGAATGCATGTTATCTATCGCAAGGATTCCCTCGGATATTCCCTCGTATACTATCGGGACACAGATAAAAGATTTTATGCCCATGGCTTTTGCAATTTCGAAACTTTTTTTGGAAAAGGCGTTTTCAATCTCTTTAAGGCCGTTTACCAGAAAGGCCCTCTGTTCCTTAAAGGCCAGAACAAAATGCCCTCTCGAACCGGGTTTATCGAGGCGAAAAGAGATGTTTTCGGCAAGATTCTCTTTCGCCGGTTCATAACCGTAGGACTCTTTATAAACGAGCCGGTTTCTCTCATCATCGGCAAGCATGATCACACCGCGGTCGAAATCCAGGCATTCTTCAATAGCCTTCATGATATGTTCGAGGAGGATATCTATGTCGGGCCCACGGGCAAATGCCTGACCGATCTTCTGAATAAGCATGGCATTGTTGTAGGTTATATTAATCTGCTTCATAAGACGGTTGGAGCTTTCCCCTATGCTTTGAAATTTTGCCTGAAGCTCATTTTTTTCCAAATATTCTTTATAAATCGCGACAGCAGACACTGTGATTGCGCATAACAGGAGCGGTATTAATAATTGGGAAACAGGAAGAAGAAAGAAAAGCAAAGGGCATAAAATAACGCTGAGAAGAATCAGGAAATTGCGTATCCGTTTCCATAAAACGGATCTGTTTTCTTCCCATGAAACGATATAATGGCATCTATCCCCGCCATGATGGAGACACACGGGGTGTTGGATCGTTGCAAGTTTACCGGTAAATAGCTTGGCTATGCTTTCAAAGATGCCTATGCGATTGTCGCATTGATAGGGCTTTTCCGTAACGCCGGGATTCGTAGTGGCAACAATATCCATTTTGTTTGTGCCCAGTCTCTTGATTTGAATTTTACAGCCGCGACTGACGTAACTGTAGGCCTTTTCCAGTTTGGCATATGCCAGAGATGGGGAGAGAAAGCCCAGCATATATTGATTCAGAAAGGTGCTGCCAACGGCGGAAAGGGGTGTGTGGCGTCCAACATCACGGGAAATGTTTGGATTTTTCGTTTTTTGAACGACAATTTTATTGAAGCGATCGACCTGGTTTTGACTGAGCCAGTGTCCCTCGTCTTCAAGCTGATGAAGGGCTATGCCCGCATACTTAAGGAGGGGATTGAGATCCACATCCGGGTAGTGTTGCTTTAAATATTCAGCGTAATTTTTTGTTAGCTTGCTGCTGTAGAGCGGAGGATCGTTCATATATTTATAATACCTTTTTAACGAAAAAAATCGGAGTTTCGCCTTCATTATTTTGAAAGAATAAAAGAGAGTCCCATCTACGTAGAATCATAGCATTCCTTATTATTTTTTGTAAAGATAAACTGCCACAATTGAGATTTTCTTTCCCTGAACCCCGAAGCGCAGTAAAGGAGGTAAAACTCCCACATGCGTATGAATATGTCGCTCATTTGCAGATCATCCTTAACTTTCATGAAATTGCTATGCCAGGCCATAAGGGTTTTGTCATAATCGGGGCCTAAATTCCGGAAGTCTTCCATAATCAATTTTTTTTCGGCGGCCTTTGCAATCTGAGCAATAGACGGCAAAGTCCCGCGGGGAAAGATATATCGAGTAAGCCAGCGGTCGGTTAGAACTTCCTTCGATATGTTGGCGCCGATTGTCTGGAGGAACAGCACCCCGTCGTCAGCGAGGCACCTTTTACAGATATCAAAAAATTCCTGATAGTTTTTCGGGCCCACATGCTCTATCATTCCGACGGCAACGATCCTGTCCCATTTCCCTTCGAGGTCACGATAGCTCTGGTTAATAGAATGGAAGGAGTCCTGAATATCTTCTGCCATGGCTGCATTTCGACACCATCGGAGTTGTTCCTTTGAAATGTTGATGCCTGTAACCTTCACGCCATATTCTTTAATAAGAAATCTACCCAGACCGCCCCAGCCGCAGCCGATATCGAGAACAGTCATGCCGGATTTGAGCTTCAGCTTTTCTCCGATCATTCTCATCTTGGCAAACTGGGCCTCATCAAGAGTTGCTACGCCCTTCCAGCAGCCACAGCTATACTGCATGCTTTTATCCAGCCACGATCGGAAAAATTCATTCCCTAGATCATAATGCTTTTCCACTACCTCGATTTCCTTTGCCCCGCGCTGCTGATTAAAGAGGATCGCGATTGACAGAAGAAGTCTGGTCTTCCAGGATCTGAAAAGCTTGCGTTTTTTTTCAGAAGGCATCGCCGCCAGTTTTGCCATCACCTGATCTACATGAGGAGAATCCCACTTTTTTTCCATGTAGCTTTCACCAATAGCCAGGATGCCTCTATCGGCCCAGTCGACCCACATGGAAGGATCATGAACGATCATATCCTTTCCAAGGACAATGTCTGCCTGACGTACCATCTCCTCAATGATGGCACCAACCTTCCTTGAAACATACGATATTTCCCCGGTTTTCCCGGAACAGGACTCCTCTTTGTTCATATGTTTGCCCATTTTCAACCCTTATCTCAATAAAATAATGTGTTCGCCAAGAGTCTATTTCGGGGATTGTTCAGGCGCTTGGCTAAAAACATGTAGATTTTTAAATTTGACATCCCCGCAACTTATTGAGGGGAGCTTCAATTCGTTCGAATAAGACTTTTTGCGAAACTGTTAA
>JAUVXT010000256.1 GCA_030603465.1 Deltaproteobacteria bacterium | reverse complement strand
CCCCGCCTACCATGATATGGACCGCCTTGGCGGTATCCATGACGCTTCCCCCGCCAACGACGATCAGGCAGTCGGCGCCGCACTTACGGTAGAACTCGGCCCCCTTGTTGATGATATCTATCCTCGCGTCCTGGACGATCTCATCGAATATGCCGACCAGTTCGAGGTCCGAATCTCTGACTGCCTCGGCCACCATTTCGGAGACCCCGGCATTTACGAGACCTTTGTCGGTATATATCACCGCTTTCGTTCCGCCCAGCTCCCCCATTTCAAACCCCACCTCGGATCTGACTCCGGGAGAATACATGATCCTCGGCCTGTTGAACCAGGCGAAAAAAGGATCAAATTCAATATCCGGATATTTCATATCTTCCTCCTTGCTGTTGTTGTGAGGGCTCTGCGGAACAGGGTTTTTCAATGCTCAGAACATTCCTTCGCTTTCAAACCCCGTTTTAGCGTTTTGCAAAGGCCTCATTAGTTGTGTGTGCTACTAAGAATCCATAAAAAATAACAGTTCGAAGGGTAACACTTTCCCCTAAAAATTAAAAGGAGGAAAGTGTTATGGAAAAGAAGAGTCAATTTGCCCAGGAACAAAAGTATATCATTTTAGAGAGCGCCGGGAAGATCGGACTAAAGGAGGCGGCGAAGGTTGCGGGTATTCATTACACAACAGTATACGAATGGCGTAACAGACTTGAAGCCCTTGGCAAAGAAGCCTTTCTGGCCTACAAGTCACCTGCACGCGGCAGAGGTGTAAAGAAGATAACCGAAGCCAGGGAGAAGGCAGTTCTTGATACATGGAAACGTTATCCCGGATTCGGTCCGAGCCAGATACGCAATCAGTTAAGACGTCAGGGAATGGCTATCTCCACCCGCACAGTATCCCGACTCATGGAAGCCAACGGATATAAGGGGCCGCGGAAGAAACATAAGCAGGAGGAGCCCCGGCGTTTTGAAGCCACACGTCCCCTGGAGCTGGCCCAGATCGACATCCTTGAGTTCTTTATCAACAAGCTGAAAGTCTACCTCATCATACTTATGGATGATTTCTCCCGGTTCATACTGGGTGCTCGATTATTTGACGAAACCTCCGTTGACACAGTCATTGATGTTGTGATGAAAGCCATAGATCGTTACGGCAAGATGGAAGAGCTTTTAAGCGACCGCGGCTTCGTCTTTTACTCTTGGCGCGGCATCAACAGATTTGAGAAGTATCTGGAGACCGAAGGCATTCACCACACCCATGCCAGACCGCACCATCCGCAGACTCTTGGGAAAGTGGAGGCCATCAACAAACAGATACAGAAAGAACTGATCTCCAGAGAACGGTTTGACAGTACAACAGGAGGAGAGGCAGCTATTTTGCGATGGGTAGACACCTACAACTACAGACGCACCCACCAGGGATTAGGCGGCCTCCTTGTCCCGGCAGACCGTTTTCACGGCAGATCGGAAAACATCATTAAATCCATCACAGATGGCATAGACCCTGACACCGATCTCTGTTATGGTAGTGAGGGTATACCAAGGAGCATCATCAATCTGGCGCTGGATCCGGATGGAAAGATGAAGCTTCATATCCTTGGGAGGAACATTACATTCACTGGAGTAAATGATGGATAAGAAAGAACTGACACCTGAAGAGGTTGCAATCCTGATCCGCGGCAGGAAGATATTGAAAGACAGAGGCATCCCGAAAGATGCTGATGTAAGTTCCATCTGCAAGATGGCCGGGATATCCAGGAAGACCGGTTATCAGTGGACGGACAGGATGGCATCCGCGAAAGAGGAGGAAAGCATACTCAAAAGGGAACACGATAGTCTTAATGAGGAACACGATAAGCTGAAACAGTTGTATAAGAGAGCCCGTTTTGAAAACGAGGGGCGCAGGATTGCCTGGGAGATTCATAGAGTCGATGAATATATAGCCTCTAAAAAAAACACTGCGAAACCCCGGAAAAGTCAAAAGCGGTAGGTTTTCTCCGGGAAGAGGAGACCACCCTGCAGGAGGCGGCCTGGGTTTTATCCATCAAGGTCAGTGTCCTTGCGGAATGGAATCGGATATTTGATGAAGGGATGAGGCCCATGATCATCCCCGACAGGCGAGGCAAGAATAACGGGATAACGACGGAAATGGTAAAAACAATAATAGATGTGGCAAAAGAGTGGAAAACACAGAAACGTCGTCTTCGGGAACGTTCGTTTACCGATCATATAAGAAAAGAGCATAACATTGATCTGAGCAGGAAGACGGTATCCGATATCCTTATTGCCAACGACCTTCACCGGGTCAGCACCAGGAGAAGGAGACCTCGATTTTACCAGAGCATCAGGCAGACTGTCCCTAACGGGCTCATCAGTATTGACGGAAGTGAGATTACACTAATCATTGATCATGTGCCTTATACATTCAACCTGGAGATGGCCGTGGATGTTCGGAGTTACTGTCACAGTGCGTTTCATGTCGGCAATACAGAGACCTCGAAAGAGGTAATCCGTGTTATTGAGGAACACATCGTGAACCATGGACTGCCACTGGGCATTTTAGCGGACCACAGAAGCGGCAATCTTTCATCAGAGACATTGTCATATCTCAATGGAAAAGGGATAGATCTGGTTCCCGCAGGCCCCGGCAATCCCAAGGGGAATGGAACGATAGAAGGCGCCTTTTCCGAGTTGAAGGAGACCATAGGAAATATCCGTCTTGATACATCCTCACCCCGCGCACTGGCAAAGAGCATACTGAAAATAATCGTTTCCCTGTACATAAGAATGCGAAACAAGATACCCCGCACGGGGGAGAAAGCAACGCCCATCGAAACAATAAAACTTACCGTATCAGAGGAGGAACGGAAGAAGCTTCGCGAGCACTACCAGAAGCGAATAAAAAAGACAGATGATCCGGACATGAACTCAAAGCTTGACCGTCTTGACTGGATCATCCGCAATCACAATCTGGAGATTGATGAGCCAAGTTACAAAAGGGCACAGAAATGTATCGCAGCCTATGAACTTGCTGCCATTGCCGGATCGGAAGAGGCCTTTCTCGTGGCGATCAGACGTGACAACGGACGATGCACGTTGCCCTATTTCTTCGGCATTCTCAGAAACAAACAGCAAGAGATGGATGACGATGCCTATAGAGAATACTGCATCAAGCGTTACGACTACAACAGCATTCTCGAAAGGAACAGAAAGAGAAAGGAAACAGAAGCACAATCTACCACAACTGTGGGAGATCTTGTCTCAATGCTGCAAAGCGCCCTGTCGGCACAATATGAATATATCAGAGAAATATGCATCAGACAGGTGGAACGTATGGTCAAAACCCTTAAGAATAATTATCGCTATACAGGCATATTAAAAAAGAAGATCGCGGATGCTATAGGGAAAATCAATGAATTGAGCCTTTCTCAAAAGAAGGAAGCAATGAAACTTGTAGAGCAGTTTTTAACATGAAAAGTGTAGGGTAAAGTGTTACCCTGAAAACCTGATTTTTTCTGGATTTTTGTTGCACATTAACAATTAAGAGCTACCATACGTTTTTGCCGTATCCGCTCATCTGTCGCTATTTCAGCGCCAAAAGTCATTTCGGCAATAGTGACAGGAGAAATATAAATTGAATTGTCTCCTGTATAATTAGCAACATCAGAAGGCGAAATAGAACCTCTCTCCACATCTATCCATATGCATGTGTCAATCAAGAATGCCATGGGTCACCAACCTCGTCGGACAATTTTCCAGGCAATCGACTTTCCACAAGCCAATCTTTACCAGCATCAGGTGGCAATGTTTGATAGATGTCAGCC
>JAUVXT010000164.1 GCA_030603465.1 Deltaproteobacteria bacterium | reverse complement strand
CCGCTATGCCCCGACGAGTCGGGACATTATAATTGCAAGTAACTTGCATTATTTAAATTCGCGTATTACTTGGCATATATTAAGAAGTATCAATAAGTTATGGCGATTTTGTAAATTCTAGTTACTTGGAAGTCAAAATCGACAGGGAGTTTTCCAAATGGAATTTTTTGCGCAATTATTAGTAAATGGAATCAGTATAGGTTTTCTATATGGCATGGCGGCCATGGGGTTCGTCATGATCTTCAAGTCCTCAAGCGTTCTGAATTTTGCTCACGGCGAATTAATGGCCTTCGGCGCATTCATTTTTCTGACGCTGGTTTCATGGATGAAATTACCCATAATTCTATCATTTATTATTGCCCTTGTCGGGTGTTTTATACTGGGGTTCATAATTGAGAGACTCTTTCTGCGCCCCCTGATAGGTGAACCACTGATTTATGTCATTATGCTTACAGTAGGCCTGGCTGCGATCTTTAAAGGATTGATGCTTCTCATATGGGGGGGTAACCTGTATGTTTATCCCGATTTTCTCCCTGCCGGTCTTTCCATCTCCCTGGGAAATATTCATATTCCCCCAGTTTATGTCGCGGCAATTATAATCGGCCTCATATTTCTCACGCTCTTTGGGTTGTTCTTTAAATATTCTTCGCAGGGCATTTACATGAGATCCGTGGCCGACAATCAACCGGCGGCGCTGTCACTGGGAGTCCATGTCAGAAAGATCTTTGCACTCTCATGGGCAATTGCAGCGCTCGTGGCAGGCATGAGCGGTATAGTGTTGGGAATTATTAACGGCATTAATGTCCATGATCTCAGTTCAGTGGGCCTCAAGGTCTTTCCGGTGGTTATTTTGGGGGGTCTTGACAGTATCGGGGGAGCAATAATCGGAGGTCTGATTATCGGACTTCTGGAGACATTCACGGGGGGATACATATCACCATCGCTACGTGATGTAATACCCTATATAGTCCTCGTCTTTATACTATTGATAAAACCTTACGGTCTTTTCGGATTAGTTGAAATAGAACGCGTTTAATATGAAACGGTGAATAGGTATGCGGAAACTAAAGCTACGCCCCTGTGGAAATTTTAAGGAACGATACGAACAGGAGCTGACCATTTTTGAGACGGATTTTGGAAGGATCTGCCTGATCGCGGGAATTGTCATTCTCTTCTTCAGTGCATTTTTCATCAGCGAGTCTTATCTTATATATGTCGTAAATATAATAGGGATTGCATCCATAGCTGCTATCGGCCTGAATATACTGGTAGGGTTTACGGGGCAGATATCTCTCGGTCACGGCGCTTTTTTCGGAGTCGGGGCCTATGCCGCGGCAATCCTTGCCACGGATGTCAGTTTCCCCTTCTGGCTTGCCGTTCCCGCAGCCGGATTTATTGCGGCGCTCATCGGTATGGTTTTCGGGATACCTTCGGGCAGACTGAAGGGGCTCTATCTGACCATAGCGACGCTGGCCGGTCAATTTATAATAGAGTATCTGCTGGTTCACTGGGAAAGTCTTACAAAGGGAACGATGGGAATTATTCTTCCATTACCAGCAATATTCGGAGTGGAGCTGGGCACGGATTTACGTTTCTTTTTTGTGATTTATATATGTCTGATACTCATGACACTTCTAGCAACAAATATCGTCAGAACGAGATATGGAAGGGCCTTCATAGCGATCAGGGATAACGACAGGGCCGCCGAAGGCATGGGCATCCCCATTTTCCGCTACAAACTCCTTTCATTCGGCATAAGTTCCTTCTATGCGGGCTTTGCGGGCGCTCTGTGGGCCTATTATATGATAAGCATTACGGCCGAGCCATTCACACTGTGGTTGTCCGTGGAATATCTGGCCATGATAATTATAGGAGGACTCGGAAGCATACCGGGAGCTATCTTTGGCGCAACATTTATTATCTCGCTCAATGAAATCCTGCGACTGGTGACGGATATCCTTATGAATATGGAAATGCTGAAGGGCATAGAACTGACGTTGGCTCCCTTGAGGGAATTGTCCTTTGGACTTGCGATCGTACTCTTCATTCTCTTTGAGCCGAGAGGTCTTGCCGAAGTATGGCGAATTGTTCGATCAAGCTTCAGATTATGGCCGTTCTCATACTAAACGTAATCCGCCCGAAAAAGGCTTCTAAGTAACTCGTTTGGACGAATTATAACTTATTGATCTTTCTTCTGGACACTATCCAGATACACGGCCTGTTCGGGGAACAGGCCCTACAATATGTAGGGGCCGATGCCCTCATCGGCCTTAAACATGATTTGTAAAAGTTACTTCCTTATCCCCTTTATGGGGGTAAGGAAAAATTTTATTTATTATTTGCTCGCTAACCCCGTCACGAGCAGCGGGGATTGCGCTCGCTGTTCAGTTCAAAAAAGGATTATTGGTGATTATCGATGGAAGACAGTGTATTACTTCAGATAAACAACATAAGTGTAGTCTACTCAGATGTTATACAGGTTCTGAAAGGCGTTTCACTTACGGTTGAGAATAATCATATCGTTTCCCTTCTGGGCAGCAACGGGGCGGGGAAAACAACGACGCTGAAGGCCATTTCCGGACTGCTTAAACCGGAGAATGGAAGGGTCACCGACGGGGATATAGTTTTCGACAAAAAATCTATACAGAATTCCGCTCCCGAATACATAACGCGAAGGGGGATTATTCAGGTACTGGAGGGGAGACAGCCCTTTAAGTATCTGACGATTGAAGAAAATTTAAGGGTCGGCACGGCGACCCGCTGGGGCAAGCCATACAAAAAGGACCTGGAACTGATTTACAGTTATTTCCCAGCTCTTAAAGAGAGAAGAAAGGTACTGGCAGGATACTGCAGCGGAGGCGAACTGCAGATGCTCGTCATGGGAAGGGCGTTGATGGCCCACCCCAAACTGCTCCTCCTCGACGAGCCTTCTCTTGGCCTGGCGCCCCTCATAGTGGAAGAGATCTTTCAGATAATTAAGAGGATCAACGAAGAACAGGGGGCCACCATTATTCTCGTGGAGCAGAACGCAAACATGGCCCTGCAGATAGCTCACTATGGTTATGTCATGGAGAATGGGAAAATCGTACTGGAGGGTTCCGCTTCCGAATTGAAGGAAAATCCCGATATCAAGGAATTCTATCTGGGGATGGGTGCGTCGGGGACTGCCAAATCATACAAAAACGTAAAGTCATATAAGCGTCGTAAGCGATGGCTGTGATAATAAGAAGAGAGCAGAGCTTTGAATAACTATCATTGTCTGTCATTTCGACCGTAGGGAGAAATCTTAACAGGCCTGTATCATTAAGATTTCTCGTCGTCTACGCTCCTTAAAATGACAAAATTCAAAGGTCTCAAGAAATCGGGATAATGGGGGAAAAGATGAGTGAATATTTCGATGATAAGGAGATAAGATCTAAAGAAGAAAGAAAAAACGAATATCATCTCAGATTGTCTGAGATGGTCAGGCTGGGATATAAAAACTCCAGGCGCGTAAAAGAGTCGTTTGACGAGCTAAATCTCGCACCCTCTGATGTCCGGACTGTTTCCGACCTGGAAAAGCTTCCGATAATTTCAAGAGAAAAGCTGATAGAATGGGAATTAAAAGAACCTCCCTATGGGGGATTATCGGATACTGAAGTAAAAGCGGACAGGATATTCACATCTCCCGGCCCGGTCTATGAACCTCACCTTACAGAGAACGATCAACTCTGGGCGAGGGGTTATTATGCCGCGGGATTCAGGGAGAGTGACATCGTCCTCAATACATTTTCCTATCACATGGTTGCGGCCGGCTTGACATTTCATGAAGGGCTGAGAGCCGTTGGCGCAACTGTTGTTCCCTCCGGCACTTCGACTACGGAAAATCAGGTTCAATTGATGGATCATTTAGGTGTAACGGGATATGCCGGCACGCCGAGCTTTCTAAAGGCAATTATCAATAAGGCGGAAGAGGGCGGATATGACGTTAAAAGGGACCTTAAACTGAAGAGGGCAAGTTTTGTCGCGGAACCGCTTGAGAAGTCTCTGAGGGATATTTTCGAAAGCGAATATCAAATAGACACATATCAGATGTATGGCGCCACAGAAGTGGGTGATATAGCTTATGAATGCAAGGAAAAAACGGGGTGGCATATATGTGAGGATGTCATAGTGGAAATTGTGGATCCTGCCACGGGAATGAGCGTTACACCTGGCAATCTGGGCGAAGTTGTGGTGACCAGGTTGAATGAAATATTCTTCCTCTTCAGATTCGGCACCGGTGATCTTTCAAGGGTAATCGAGAGCGATTGTCCCTGCGGAAGAACGTCTTACCGTCTCGACGGAATCGCCGACAGGGTAGGGGATGCCGTAAAAGTAAGGGGCATGTTTATAGCTCCCAGCCAACTTAAAAAGATAAAGGAATGCTTTAAAGATATTCCGTATCAGCTCGTAATAACAAGGGAATCACACAAGGATTACGTAACGGCAATAATAGAATCAAAGGTTGATAATCAAGACCTGGTGGAACGCTTTAAAGATACATTTAAAGATGTTTGTGAGATCAGGGTGGATAAGTGTGAGATCGCAGGACCGGGAAGTATACCGGAAAAGGACAAATTGATTGTAGATAAAAGGGATTGGAAATAAAGGGCTTAATTTAAACTTTTTCTGGAATGGCTATATCCTTCATCTTAAGCTGAATGCGGCTTTCACCGCGCCAGTTGTTTATTTTCGGTGTAAATGCAACGTCAACGGTGGAACCGGAAAGCGTATCGGCAAATTGTCCCCTGCCAAACCATATTGAATCATAAGGCATGCCATTCCCATTCCCTTTCAAGCGCATCTTCAGGTGATTATTCCCTACGGTAGTGGGAGAAATGATCTTCACGTTTTTTGCGGTCAGGATTGGTTCCGGATTGTAATTTCCAAAAGGAGAAAGCATCTCGATCTGGGAAATGAGGTCGTAGCTGATTTCACTCAGAGGACACTCCGCATCTATCAATGTTTTTCGAACGAAGGCAAAATCATCACAACAATCTTTATCTACCGCGCCGGAAAGTGCATCAGAAAAATCATCTATATCTTCTTCCTTAATGGAAATGCCCGCCGCGTATCTGTGACCTCCGTAGGCTAGGAGGAGAGAAGAACAAGATTCTTTCAGTCCATGGTAAAGATTAAATTCCGCTATGCTTCTTCCCGATCCCTTTCCTATGCCATCTTTCAGGCTGATCAAGAAAGTAGGGCGGTAATACATATCAACAATTTTGGAAGACACTATGCCTATTACACCCGGGTGCCATTTAGAAGAGGCGAAGACAAAGGAATTTATTTTATCAACGCCTGTTTTTGAGTTGATCATGTCAATTACATCGGCGAGTATAACCCTTTCCATCTTCTGGCGTTCTTTATTGTATTCATCAAGCTGAGCGGCAATCCTTTCAGCCTCGTCCATGTTATCCGTGAGAAGCAGACGAACCGCATATTCGGGAGATCCCACCCTGCCCGCAGCATTGATCTTGGGAATCAGGCTGAATGACGCCGCGTCCGAGTCTATTAAATCATTTTCCAGGCCACATTGCTTCCTTAAGGCGTTCAAGCCGGTTCTCTTTCCTTCATTTATAACTTCCAGGCCTATCTTTGCGAATACTCTGTTCTCATCCACAAGGGGGGAAAGATCACCGATTGTTCCAAGGGCGACGAGATCCATGTAATCTCTGAGATTGGGATAGTTTCCGTCTTTCCAAAAACCCAGACCGCGAAGCATTCCCCTGAGAGCGATGATAAAATTGAAGGCTACACCCACTCCTGCAAGATATCTGAAGGGGAAGGTGCAGTTGTCTCTATTGGGATTTATGACGGCAACACATTCCGGAATGGTAAAAGGAACTTCGTGATGATCGAGGATGATGATGTCGACGCCTGAGGATCGGGCATATTTTACCTCCTCAATATCGGAGACGCCACAATCCACGGAAATGATAAGCCCGGTTCCGTCGC
>JAUVXT010000210.1 GCA_030603465.1 Deltaproteobacteria bacterium | reverse complement strand
GTCGCGATACGGGATAGTTGATCTGGTCAAGCAAAACCGGGCTGTGAAACCTATTGTAATAGCGACAGATTTTAAAGTTGAATTTGGGCTGAATACTTCGATGAGCTAAATTTGTGGCAAGGCATATGGCCATGACCCTGAGTTGCCCTTTGATCAATTTCCTGTTCAACCCGGCCGGATCAACTACCTTTTTTTAACCCATGCCCACATCGATCACATTGGCAGGGTGCCGGACCTGATCGATGCCGGATTCCGGGGCGAGATCATCTGCACCCATGCCACCAAAGCCCTGTTGATTTCCATGCTCCATGATGCTATGTCATTTTCAGACAGAACCGGCAAAGAAATACACCGCATGGAAAGACTTATTGATGATCTGTCATGGGGCTTTGAACTTCACGACACCTTTTCCCTTAAACAAGGCATCACATTCAAGATGAGCAATGCCGGGCATATCCTCGGCTCATGCTTTATACGATTCGAAATCCCCATCGAAGGAACTCTCGGGGACATGACCCTCCGTCATTGCGGCGAAAGCCGCAATCCAGAGACAAAAAATTGTTTTTCCATCATCTTCTCCGGCGACCTCGGCTGCACCGATACGCCAATACTACCCGACCCTGACCCGCCCGATGCCTGTGATCTTCTTGTTATGGAATCCACCTATGGAGATCGAAACCACACCGGCAGAAAAGACAGAGTTGCCACACTGGAAAAATTACTCCATAAAGCCCTTGCCGACAAAGGGATAGTTTATATTCCCGCGTTCTCCCTCGGAAGAACCCAGGAACTAATATACGAAATAGACAGGATAGGGACAAAGATTCACGGGGACATGACCCGATTTAGCCCCATCAAATCGGGATCGTGTACCCAGACAGCAGACCTTGAACAGTTCTGGGATAAAGAAGCAAAGGACCTCAAGGCAAAAGGCGACCACCCCATTGATTTTAAGAACCTTTATTCAGTGCAGAAATACCGGGACCATAAAAGGCTACTCGACATACCCTGTTCCCTGAACCTTAAACCTTACATATACCTTTATCCCTACACCTTAAACCCTATACCTTAAACCTTACATATCCATGCCACAGCCCCCAAAAGAAATCCGGCTCGTACACGGCGAAGACCACGCCCGCCATGCCCTCGCCAAAAGACTCGGGGTCTGGCTTTGAGCTTGTCATTTCGACCGCAGGGAGAAATCTTTCAGCCTGACCCCTGAATCGCACGAGGGTGAGCCGTAGCGTGGGGGCCCCGTCCCCCACATCGTAGGAGCGAGCTTGCTCGCGAACAGTTAAACCCTGGACCTTAAACCTTAAGCATCGGGATCGTGTCCCAAGAGAGTGACTGTAAGGGCCTGACCCCTGGGATTACATTGTGTAGGAGCGAGCTTGTTCGCGAACCGTCAAAAGGAATCTGAGAAACATGAAAACCAACATAAAACCATTTAAAAAACCCATATATGTCACCCGTCCGTTCATGCCCCCTCTTGATGAATTTTGTCAGGGGCTTGAGGAAATCTGGGGAAACAAGTGGCTGACGAATAACGGCCCTGTGCTTCAGCGTTATACGAAAAAGATGAGAGATTTTCTGGACGTTGAAAATATTACCATGTTCAACAACGGTACATTAGCCTTGCAGATTGGCTTGCAGGGTCTGGGAATTTCAGGCGAGGTGATTACCACACCGTTCAGCTTTGTGGCTACTACCCATGCTCTTCACTGGAACAAAATCAGACCGGTTTTCTGTGATATCGAACCCGATCATTATACCCTTGATCCGGAAAAGGTAGAGGCGGCTGTCACCCCCTGGACCACTGCTATTCTCGCTGTGCATGTTTTTGGTTACCCATGCAATCTTGATGTACTGGCAGATATCGCAAGACGACACAACCTAAAATTGATCTATGATGCCGCCCATGCCTTTGGTGTAAAAATTGATGGAAAATCCATAGCGCAATACGGTGATCTCAATATGTTCAGCTTTCACGCGACCAAACTGTATCATTCCCAGGAAGGTGGAATGCTGATAATCCCGAATCCGTCATTGAAAACAGAGGAAGAGTATTTAAAGAATATTGTATTTAAAAGCGAGGTTGAGGTAGTAATGCCGGGCACCAACGCGAAGATGAATGAAATGCAGGCCCTTATGGGATTGACGATGTTGAAATATGTGCCGCAATTAATAGAAAAACGCCGGGCAATTACTAAACTTTATAGAGAACAACTCCAATCAGTACCCGGAATTCATCTTCCGCCCCTGCCTTCTGATGAAGTTGATTATAATTACGCCTATTTTCCGATTGAAATAGATGAACGGGAGTTTGGAGTCGGCCGTGATCAACTCTACGAGAAGCTTAAAGAATACAATATATTTACCCGGCGATATTTCTATCCATTGATCTGTGATTTTGCCTGCTATAGAAATGTTCCGGTAGCAGATCCACTGGAAACTGCACGTGGAGTGGCGGAACAGATACTGGCGTTGCCGATATACTATGATTTGGAATTTGAAGACGTTGAGCGAATTTGTGATATCCTGCTTCAAATCAACATGCATAATAGGCTTACATGAAAAAAAGAGCAAGACTTGAGAGCAAGAGATTGCAGTCGTAAACATTGTCCCTAATACGATTGTCCAGGAGAAACAAATGAAACACCATCAGCATAATCCTGATTTTCAATTTGTCAAAGAGCCGATTGAATTTAATAAGTACACGGAAAAAGAGCTATTGCAGTACTGCCTGGGAGCCGTGTTGTACATGCCGGGCACGAAAAACATCATTGATAAAATATTGAGTAAAAAACCGCCGGCCCCGTCCATGGTGATGTGTTTTGAAGATGCGATTCGGGAAGAGGATTTATCGGCGGCTGAAACGAATGTTTTGGAGCATCTGGAGCGGCTCTCTGACGCATTGAATACAGGTCTGATTAGTCAGGATGATATTCCGTCGATTTTTTTGAGGGTTCGGAACCCCGAACAATTCCGAAGCTTTGCGGCCAGGCTGGCGGTCAATCAGGCGAAAATATTGTCCGGGTTTGTGTTTCCTAAATTTACTTCCAGTAATGGGAATGAGTACTTAAGTTGTCTTGAATCTGTCAACAAAGCAGCCGGGGATGTCCTGTACGGCATGCCGATCCTTGAAAGCAGTACGATCGCATTAAAAGAAACAAGAGCGGATGAGCTGAACAGGATCAAGGAGTTACTCGCGGCATACAGAAACAGGATTCTCAACATCCGGGTGGGCGCCACTGATTTTTCTTCGATTTTCGGCGTGCGCCGGGGAATCAACTACTCCATTTATGACATTATGACGGTTCGGGATTGTTTGTCGGATATTCTCAATTATTTCAATCGAGCGGGTGAGGAGTATGTGATTTCCGCACCGGTGTGGGAGTACTTTTTGGCCGACAAAAAAGAGAGCCTTGACCACCTTATGGAGGAAAACATCCATCGATCTCTGTTGCAGCGGAGTTCCATCGTGAATGAGGCCATTGACGGCTTATTGCGAGAGGTCATTTTGGATAAAGCCAACGGATTTGTCGGGAAAACAATCATCCATCCCTCGCACTTAAAATATGTGAATGCCATGCAGGCGGTCACGAAAGAGGAATATGAGGATGCCCTTCAGATTTTGGATACGTCGGGGGGCGTGGTCAAAAGTGCGAAATCGAATAAGATGAACGAGATCAATCCGCACAGGAGCTGGGCAAAAAAAATTGATCAACGGGCCAAGGCGTATGGCGTGATCGAAAATGAAGCGGCCTACTTGAAGTTGATTTTCGGATGATTTTTGAACACATAAAAAAACAGACGTATAGTGAAACAAAAACTAGAAAATGGGGAATACCAAAATGAAAGAGACCAGATTGTTTCTTAATAAAATAGGGATGCCGTCCGGCGATGCATACGATCTGCCGACATCCAAGAAAAGGTTTTCAGACGGTGCGCAATACCGGTTTGAAGTTCCGGGGATTCAAGGCCCAGGGGCCATGAATGCGCTGCTTGAAGAGGTCGCTACGAACGGGATGGCGATTCATCGGGTGACGCAGACGAAAGGCATTATGCTTTTGTCGGATGATGACATTCAACAAATGGTTGCCTTAGCACAGAAGTGGCAGGTCGAGTTGGTTTTGGCTATCGGTCCCCGGTCCACCTATGACACCAGCGCTTCCGTTCACACTCCAGAAGGCCAAAGGATGGGATACCGGCTCCGCGGACAGGAACAGATTGTCCGTGCGATTGAAGATGTGAAGCGGGCAGTTGCTTTCGGCTGCCGGGCGTTTTTGATTTATGATGAAGGGTGTTTGTGGGTGCTGAACGAGGCACGCAAACACGGCGAGATTCCTGCGGATTGCAAATTTAAAATTTCTGCACATTGCGGGCATGGTAATCCGTGCTCAGCCAAACTCCTGGAAAGCATTGGAGCCAATTCAGTCAATCCGATCAGGGACATTCAGCTCCAAATGCTGGCCGCGCTTCGTCAGGCCATCGACATTCCGATTGATGTCCATACCGAAAACCCGGCATCCTCCGGCGGATTTATCCGTCATTATGAAGTGCCTGAAATGATCCGTGTAGCCGCGCCCATTTATCTGAAAACCGGCGGCTCGGTTGCCAAGACGCACAGTTGGGAATCCTCTGATGCTGATGCGAAAAAGCGGGCAAAACAGGTGATGCTGGTGAAGCGGGTTAT
>JAUVXT010000053.1 GCA_030603465.1 Deltaproteobacteria bacterium | reverse complement strand
ACAGAAACGTCCTCTACAATGTGGCCTACGGCCTCAAGGTAAGGGGCGTTTCAAAAGAGGAATGCCACGCCAGGGCGCAGGAGGCCATCGAAACCGTAGGGCTGAAGGGATGGGAGAACTACCATCCCTCAGCCCTCAGCGGTGGAATGCGACAGAGAGTTGGAATCGCCAGGGCGTTGACCATAAATCCTGAGATCCTACTCATGGATGAACCCTTCAGCGGACTGGATCCTCTCATCCGCCGGGAGATGCAGGATGAGCTTATCGAACTTCAGGACAAGGTACAGAAGACGATCATATTTGTTACACACGATCTCCACGAGGCCCTGAAGCTGGGGGACCGCATCGCCATCATGAGAGATGGAAAGGTTGTGCAGATCGGCGCCCCTGAAGATGTCATCACCTCACCCGCGGACGACTATGTGCGTGAGTTTGTCCAGGATGCGTCTCCCGCAAGAGTGTTAACCGCCGGGGGGATCATGGAACAGCCGGAGGCCCTCCTGTATGAATGGCAGGGGCCGAAGGCGGCACTTCACACCCTGAAGGACATAAAAGAAGACTATGCCTTTATGGTAAGCCGTAACCGTAAACTACTCCTCGGGCTGGTTACCTTGAAGCGCCTCAAGACGGTTATACAAAACAACGGTTCCTTTCCGGAAGAGGCCTTTGAACCGGACCTGCCGACAACTAATCCTGACGCAATCCTTGAAGACCTGTTTCCGATCGCCGCCGAGGCGGATTATCCTATCGCCGTCGTTGGCGAAAACGGTAATTTCATGGGAGAGATACAGATCAGTTCAATATTTGAAAATATGATACAGGATAAGGAGGCGGTCATCAATGAGTGAATTTCCCCGATTTCTGAACATTCCTCTAGCGGATTGGGTTGATGCCTTGATGGACTGGGTTCTGATCAGTTTCTCCGGCGTGTTCGATGCTATAGGCCATGTCTTTCTGATGATGCTTCTGAATATCGAGCGTTTTTTTCTATGGGTGCCCTGGTGGCTGGTAATTATATCCGTGGGAATTCTGGCATGGCGGGTTATGCACAAGTGGACGATGGGCGTTGGCATGGCACTGATGCTGGTGCTGATCGGAAGCTTCGGTTACTGGAAGCTGGCCATGATGACCCTCGCCCTCACAACATCGGCTGTTGTGGTATCTCTGGCCATTGGCATCCCCATCGGCATATTTATGGCCAAGAGTGATATCGCGGCAACAATCATCAGGCCCGTATTAGACGCTATGCAGACCATGCCCAGTTTCGTTTATCTTATACCTGCGCTGATGCTTTTCGGTCTGGGAAAAGTTCCGGCGTTGTTTGCTACACTCATCTACGCGGTCCCGCCTGTCATACGTCTTACCAATGTGGGAATACGGCAGGTATCGCAGGATACCATAGAAGCCGCAAGGGCGTTCGGAGCAAGCCCGCGGCAGATACTGTTCGATGTACAGATGCCCCTCGCGGTTCCGTCCATTATGGTTGGAATCAACCAGACAACAATGATGGCGCTTGCCATGGTGGTCATAGCCTCCATGATAGGGTCAAGGGGTCTGGGCCTGGAAGTGCTTCTGGCAATCAACCGGATCGAGGTGGGGCGCGGTTTCGAAGCCGGGCTGTGCATCGTATTCCTGGCAATCATAATAGACCGCATAACCAACGCCCTGGCCACCCGCCGGGAAGAGTCATTGAAAAGTTAAAAAATATACCCTTTCCCTTTTTTGGTAATAGGGGTAATAGGGTCAGGGGTAATAGGGTCAGGGGTAATAGGGGTAATAGGGTCAGGTCTTGCGTTTTGCCTTTTTGATGGAGAATCTGACCCGGACAGGCAAAACGCCAGTCCTGACCCCTGGTGCCTCTTAATTTGAAGCGCAAGGAAACACGGTATGAGAGATTTAGAGGCCGTAGATCTTTTCGCCCGCATGCACGGTAAAGCCATTTTCCAGCAGGATATCTATCGCCGCGTCGGTCTTGTCGAATCTGAAAATGATGATCGCGTTTTCCCCGCTCTTCTCCACGAAGGCGTATGTATATTCCACATTAATTTCCTTTGTTGAGAGTGCCGCCATGATGCTGTGAAATCCGCCGGGACGATCGGGGACCTCTACGGCAACGACCTGTGATTTTTTTACGGTAAATCCCTTGTCCTGCAAGGCCTGTGCGGCCGTCTCCGTGTCATTCACGATAAGGCGGAGGATACCGAAGTCCGAGGTATCGGCAAGGGAAAGCGCCCTGATATTTATGCCGACATCCTTCAGCACCTTTGTTGCATATTCGAGCCCGCCCGGCTTATTTTCCAAAAATATGGAGATCTGTTCCACCTTCATAGTAAGCATCCTCCTTTCAGATTTGTCTCTTATCTATTACACGCTGTGCCTTGCCTTCGAAACGTTTTAAGGTCTTCGAACCCACCAGTTTTACCTTTACCGTGACGCCGAGATAGTCCTTTACATCCTCTGCGATGCGTTTTTCAATATTTTGTAATACACGCACCTCGTCGGAGAAGATTTTTTCACTCACTTCAACGCGTATCTCGAGGGTGTCCATCTTTCCTTCCCGGTCCGCAATTAGCTCATAATGGGGTTCCAGACCTTCTATATCCGCCAGAACACCCTCTATCTGGGCCGGAAAAACATTGACACCCTTGATGATGAGCATGTCGTCGCTTCGTCCGGTTATGCGGGCAATCTTTCTATGGGTCCTACCGCAGATGCAGGGCTCTTTTATCAGTCTCGAAATATCCCTCGAACGATAGCGGATCAGGGGGAATGCCTCCTTTGTCAATGATGTAAAGACCAGTTCGCCCTCTTCGCCGGGTGGCACGACTGCTCCCGTCTCCTGATTTATCGTCTCCACTATAAAATGATCTTCAAATACATGGAGGCCGTTCCGGCCTTCTTTACACTCTATGGCTATCCCGGGACCCATAATATCAGACAGCCCGTAGATGTCGAGCGCCGTAATACCGAAACGCTCTTCTATCTCCTGCCTCGTATCTTCGCTCCAGGGCTCGGCGCCGAAAATTCCCGTACGCAGTTTCAGTGACCGCATGTCTATGCCCATGCCTTCTCCCTCTTCCGCGAGATAAAGGGCATAGGATGGAGTACAGCAGAGGGTCGTGGGACCGAAATCCTGAAGTATCATGAGCTGTTTCTTTGTATTGCCCCCCGACATGGGAATAACACTGGCGCCCAGTTTCTCCGCTCCGTAATGTGTCCCCAGCCCGCCGGTGAAAAGGCCGTACCCGTAAGCATTATGGATGATATCGTTTTGTGTGAGTCCCGCCGCGACGAAGGATCGTGCCATGAGTTCAGACCATGTTTCTATATCTCTCTTGGTATATCCCACCACCGTCGATTTTCCGGTGGTGCCCGATGATGCGTGGAGCCGTACGATATTGCTCATCGGCACCGCGAATAAGCCGAAGGGATAATTATCCTTCAGATCCTCTTTCATCGTGAAGGGGAGTTTTTGAATGTCCGAAATTGTCTTAATATCATCGGGCGTCACACCGGCGTTGTCGAATGCCTGCCTGTAAAAGCCGACAGTGTGATAGACCCGCCTGACCGCCTGCCGGAGTCTCTTTAGCTGCAGGGCCTGTAATGCTTCCCTGGGCAAAGTTTCAAATTCGTCATTATATATCATAGCCTCCTCCTTTTTTTACTCACTTTACCTATTTACAGATTATTTCAAAATATGCCAGAAGTTTTTATTCACAGGGATCGGGATTAGTGGCACTACTCCAGTTGAGCGGCCTCCTTTCGCCCCTTTTCTTCGTCCACGAATGAGAAAATAATCGCCCCCGCGATAAAAAGTATCAGGATGGATGCGATTCCCCAGCGCGCGGCGAGTTGGCCTGCATGTTCAATCTCTGCGGGTGTTGGTGAAGGCGGCATCAATAGCCGTCTGGCAATCAGCCCGGTCATGCCTACGAAGACAGGCCCCAGGATGGCGGCGAATTTACCCAGCATATTATAAAATCCGTAGAATTCTGCGGTGCGGTTTTTGGGAATCAGCCTCGAATAGTAGGAGCGGCTCAACGCCTGAATACCCCCCTGTACGAGGCCGATCATGATGGCCAGGATGTAGAATTCCTCTTTACTGGTCATCATGGTTCCCCACAGGGTTATGAAAATATAGATGGCGATAGCCAGGTAGATGGCCTTTCGCGCATCCCAGAGTTGTCCCAGTTTTCCGAATACAAGCGCCGAGGGAAACCCGACGAATTGTACGATCAGGAGGGCGACAATGAGATCATTTGAATCAAATCCGATGGACATGCCATAGTCGACGGCCATTCGGATAATGGTATCGACGCCGTCTATATAACACCAGTAGGCAAAGAGAAAGACGAGAATGGTCTTCATGTGGCGAATCTTTTTGAATGTTCCGATAAATTGCCGGAAACCCTCTGAGATAACATTGCCATTATTGTCTGGTGCCGCGGCGGTCTTCGGTTCCGGCACCCATATTATCGTAAAGATCGTAAATAGTCCCCACCATGCCGCCACGGTGACAAAAGAGCATCTGATCGCGTACCCGGCATCGGGCAGTCCGAATGTCTCCGGTGAAAGAGTCATGAATACGTTGAGAAGAAAGAGGAGTCCCCCGCCAAGGTACCCCAGGGCAAAGCCCAGGCCCGAAACATAATCGATGTCCTCTTCCCCGGCAACAGTCGGGAGGAGGGAGTCGTAAAAGACATTGGCGCCGGCAAATCCGATATTTCCCACCGCATAGACAAAAATGGCCAAGGCCCAATCCCCTTTTTCAATCAGAAAGAGAGAGGCTGTCATGAGAACGCCCAGGTATGCGAAGAAGATCAGCAGTTTTTTCCGGAGAGATCCCCTGTCGGCGATTGCCCCCAGGACGGGTGCCAGTAATGCGACAACGAGGCTGGCGAGGGAATTGCCCAATCCGAGGAGGGCCGTGCTCGTATTAACATCGGCGCCGAAGCTCCAGTATTTTTTGAAGAAGATGGGGAAAAATCCCGCAATAACGGTGGTGGCAAAGGCGGAATTTGCCCAGTCGTATATCGCCCATCCCCAGACGGCTCGTTTCTTATTATCTATAATTTTCCCCTCCATTCATAGTGTTGTTGTGTTCCCGGAATAAAAAGCGGGGGAGCAGTCCTATCGAGAGAACTGATCCCCCGAAGATTATGAAACTACCCTAAAATAGCCTTTAAGTCCTCTTCCGGTGTCGAAATGGGCATAATGTTGAATTTCTCGACGAGCACCTTCAGCACATTGGGTGAGATAAAGGCCGGCAGAGTGGGTCCCAGGCGGATGTCCCTGATCCCGAGATGGAGGAGCGTCAGCAGAATGACACATGCCTTCTGCTCGTACCAGGAGAGGTTCATGGACAGGGGAAGATCGTTGACGCCGCACCCGAAGGCATCGGCAAGGGCCGCGGCAATCTTGATTGCCGAGTAGGCATCGTTGCACTGCCCAACATCGAGGAGCCGGGGAATGCCTCCGATTGCGCCCAGGTCTTTATCGAAGAAGCGGAATTTTCCGCAGGCCAGCGTAAGAATCACACAGTCATCGGGAACCTGCTCTACAAATCGTGTGTAATAGTCGCGGCCCGGTTTCGCGCCGTCGCAGCCGCCGACGAGGAAGAAGTGGCGAATGGCCTTGTTTTTCACCGCCTCTATCACCTTGTCTGCAATACCGAGCACGGCATTGCGGCCAAAGCCGACGGTGACCGTCTTCCCCTCCCTGTCTTCCATAAAGCCGGGAAGTTCCAGGGCCTTTTCGATGACGGGGGTGAAATCCTTGTCGGCAATATGGGTGACGCCGGGAAAACCGACCAGTCCGGTGGTGAAAATCCTGTCATTGTAGGAATCACGCGGTCTCTGGATGCAGTTCGTCGTCATGAGAATGGCTCCGGGAAAGGCGTCAAATTCCTTGGCCTGGTTCTGCCATGCCGTTCCATAATGTCCATAAAAATGGGGATACTTCTTCAGCTCCGGATAGCCGTGACAGGGGAGCATCTCGCCATGGGTATAGACATATATCCCTTTCCCCTCGCTCTGTTGGAGGATGATTTCGAGATCCTTCAGGTCATGGCCGGACACGAGAACTGCCTTTCCCTTCTTTGCTCCCAGAGGAACGGCGGTGGGTACCGGATGGCCGTAGGTCCCCGTATTTGCCGCATCGAGTAATTCCATCGTTTTCAAATTTATCTCGCCGCACTTGAGGACGAGGCCGATGTAGTCTTCGACGGACAGATTCTTGTCGAGCGTGGCCGCCAGGGCCTCGTGGACAAATCGGTAGACCTCATTACTTTCTTGCCCGAGGATGGCCGCGTGGTCCGCGTAGGCCGCCAACCCTTTCAACCCGTACGTAAGAAGTTCCCGCAATGAGAGGACATCCTGATCCATCGAGGGATCCGATTTGACGCCCACGCCCTCACCCTGCGCTACCATAGCCTCTTTCGTAGTTGCCGGCACAAAGGTGGCCGCTCCCTCGGCGAATTCACCGGAGCCCCCGGCCGCCTTGACCCTGCCTTTCAAATCTTCGCGCAGCCGGACCGTCTCATTGATGAGCTTTACAAAGCGATCGCCATCGAAATCCACATTGGTCAGCGTCGAAAATATCGCTTCACAGGTAAAACGATTAATCTTGTTATCTATAAGGTTCACCCGGTAACCTTCCGCGGCGACCTGAGAGAGACCCTTGGCGGCATAGATCAGGAGATCCTGCAAGACCGCCACATCGGGCGGCTTACCGCACACGCCCCCTTTTGTACATCCTTCACCCTTTGCCGTTTGCTCACACTGAAAACAAAACATAATATCCTCCTTGTTAATGCAGTTATTTTACTTATCACAAAACATTGTTGGAAGGACTATAGCCAAGGGGTGGGTGCCTGTCCTTGACTTAAGTCAAGAGTAGTATTTTTTATCGAAACGCATCCATTACATATCGGAAGGGGTCGGTGAATGTTCCGCGCTCTTCGATATCATTGAAAAGATACCAAGTAGCACCCCACGCAACAATCACAAATAAGAACGCGAGCATCAGGAACAACCAGCCTATTTTCTCTTTATCTTCGGGTTTGTCCATGACCTTCGTTTAGAGCCACATAACGACCAGCTTGAGGGGTGCGAATGAAGCGCAACGGAATGAGCGTCCCACTCCAAGCTGAGGTTATGCTAAAGTTGCTAATCAATCACCGCACTAAAAAAGAATGGCGTTACAATCACTTTTTTATATCCAACTCACCAGCTGCATTGAACATATTTATAATGTGAGAATCATTTTCCCATTCGTTCTTTTGAAAAGATCTTAAGGTATATAAGCTTTCTTTATTTACTTTTAACAATTCGTTGTTAAATATTGCTGAAAATATTAGCTGGCCTTGAGCCACTTCATCGACCATTTGATAAGGAGCCCTTCTATTGTTATATTTGAATAATTGATTAAAAGAAGGAAGGTAAATGTAGAAAACGAGCTCACCTTTTTCTGCCGATCCCGAGCCTTTCATTGGTGCTTTCATTACTCCAGGTGGCTCCGTGTTTTTAAAATAAGCAAAATTGAATTTCAAATACGCACTCGAGTACGCCTTAATTAGATCTTCTTCTGAATCCAGAGTTCCAACTACATTCAATTCATAGACGAGTGGCTTATTACCGCCCTGCTTGTATTTCCCGGATGTATCTGTAGAGCGACCATATAATTTCATCTCCCTTATGGTTATGTCGTATGAGTTCGGATTTGTTATTTTAATTATGCCTTTCAAGGAGAATTTCGGATTCGTGGAATCTAGATTATAACCAGGATCAAAAACTACTGCAGGCATAAAACCGATTATTTTTAGTGAAGGTTTGCTAAAGAAAAGTGTCTTTATGCCCGGAATTCCTCCGAAAATCCCAAAAATGCCTGCAATAATTGCTACTATAATGGCCACATAGGATAAGGTTTGATTTCTCACACAACACTCCGGTATTAAGTTGAGTTATAAGAATAAATGACGGCCTTTTTCTTCAAAGTGTACAATCATAGAGCATAACATTTACATGTCAGGCAATTTTGCCTGATATCCTGATATTGAACTGATAAACAGGCAACTTTGCTTGTTTTCAATATTGAAGCTCCCCGCAACAAGTTGCGGGGGATCTCCGACTGGTAAGGAAAAATTTCATTTTTTATTCGCTCGCTAACCCCGCAGCAAGCAGCGGGGAAGATGATCGCTGTTCAGTTCAAAATAGTATATTCTTTCTAAGCATGAAAAATACGGTAAAATAGAAAGAAAGCTATGTCAAGTAAGATTCTTGATGATATGCGGCGGCTACACTATTCGATTCGAACGGAACGAGCGTGCTGCGGTTCATTTAAAATATCTTGAGATCCAATTCCATCCGGGTTGCCGCCCCGAGATCGGCGATAATAGGAATCTGCTGCCTGTCTGGAACGGCCGATGACCTTTCCAATCTCAGAAGAGGTCAGGCTGTGATTGTTCTGAAATGCCCTTCTCGCAGTTTTACTTGTCTCATCTTCAGTCAGCTGACGGGGGGCCAATTGTTATTCAATGTGTCGCGGGTGGGATTATTCCCTTGTCAGTCTGTATGCATGGCGGGATTAATATAAAGAAATCGGTGTTGATTTGACATATAAAATGATGTATCTACATAAATATCGGGTATTCATGAGGAATGCGGAGAATACATAACTTGTTAAGGAGGTTCCGCCTTGAAAAAATGGATTGTCATCATTGTTTTTCTGATTCTCCTTGCGGGGGTTGGCTATTTCGTTTACTTCGGACAGAAGGAAATTCAGACACAGGAACATTACTATTCCGGGACTATCGAAGCGACGACGTCCGAACTCTCTTTTCAGGTAAACGGCAGGGTGACGGATGTCTCTGTGGAAGAGGGCGCACATGTGGAAAAGGATCAACTGCTTGCCCGGCTTGACCAGTCGCTCTATCAGGCCCGCCGCAATCAGGCCCTGGCAAATCTGGATACGGCCCGGAAAAATCTGCGAAAAATGGAGACGGTGCTCGATCTATACCGGGCGACACTCCCCGCCGAGGTGGCACGGGCGGAGTCAGGCGTGGCAGTAATCCGGTCTCAGTTGCAGGAGCTCGATGCGGGATATCGCAAACAGGAAGTGGAACGGGCCCGGCTGGCCTATCTTTCGGCGAAGGAGGTCATGGAAGAGGCCGCCAAGGATCAGGTCAGGTACGAGCGGCTATATAAAACGGGCATCGTTGCGGAAAAGAGCCGGGATGCGGTGAAACTCAAATATGATTCCGCGTCAAAGGAACTCGACAGGGCGAAAGAGGCCCTCGATATGCTGCAAGAGGGTGTCAGGAAAGAGACCATCCGGACGGCAGAGGCGAGACTTGCCGAAAGCGAGGCGGTCTTGACGCAGGCAAAAACGAATTTGAAGAAAATCAAGACGGCCCGGCGGGATGTGGAGCAGGCAAGGAGTCAGATCGAGGTTGCGAAATCGACAGTCGCCCTTGCCGATATCAGCCTCGATTACACGCTCCTCCGGGCGCCATTCGCCGGTACCCTGACGAGCCGTAATGTGGAGCCGGGCGAGGTCGTGACATCGGGACGCGAGGTACTCACCCTTGCCGATCTTACCACCGTCTATCTGAAGATTTTTGTCGATGAAAGGGAACTGGGGAAAGTGAAAATCGGTCAGACGGCGGATGTGAAGACCGATACCTTTCCCGACAAGGTTTACAAAGGACGAGTCTCTTTTATTTCCCCCCAGGGTGAATTTACGCCGAAGATAATCCAGACACACAAGGAGCGGGTCAAGCTCGTCTATCTTGTGAAGATTTCCATTCCCAATCCCGACGGGGAACTGAAATCAGGGATGCCTGCCGATGCCTGGTTACGAGAATGATTCCCCCATAACGAATTCCTCCCTCGCGCCGACAGGTGACGAGGCTGTGGCGATCGACGGCGTTTCCATGAGCTATGGCGATGAAGTTGCCGTTGATAATGTGTCGCTTGCCGTACAACGGGGCGCCATATTCGGATTTGTGGGCTCCGACGGCGCCGGGAAGACGACGCTCCTCCGGATGGCGGCGGCCATGATACGCCCCACCGCAGGGACCATTCGGATCAACGGCCTCGATGTGGTGAAAAACCGCAGCGCCATCAAATCCATGATCGGCTACATGCCCCAGCGTTTCGGCCTCTACCAGGACCTGACTGTAAAAGAAAACATCAACTTCTTCATGGATATCTTCGGCATTTTCGGTAAAGAAAGGAAGAAGCGCAGGGAGCGTTTTCTCCGATTTTCCAACCTCCTCCCCTTTGTCGATCGCCTGGCGGGAAACCTCTCGGGCGGGATGAAGCAGAAGCTGGGACTGGCCTGCGTCCTTGTGCACCAGCCCGACCTTCTGATCCTCGATGAACCTACTAATGGCGTGGACCCCGTATCACGCCAGGAGTTTTGGGACATACTCTTCCAGATGAAGGGGCAGGGGATGACCATCATGATTTCCACGGCCTACCTGGACGAGGGGGAGAAATGCGACTGCCTGGCCCTCATGCACCGCTCACGCCTCCTAGAGACGGGCATTCCAGGGAGGATTCAGTCCCATTATCCCGATCTGGAAGAGGCGATGATCCAGCGTATTCAGGAGTACGACAAGGAACTGATTCATGACAAAATTCAACTCTGACGCCATTTCCGTGGAAAACCTGGAGAAGCGCTTCGGCAGATTCGTGGCCGTAGACCGGATCACCTTTTCCGTCAAAAAAGGGGAGATCTTCGGCTTTCTCGGCTCCAATGGTTCAGGGAAATCGACGACCATACGGATGCTCTGCGGAATACTGACACCCACTGCGGGTCGCGGGACGGTGGCCGGTTGCGATATCGAGACCGAGCCGGAGAAGATCAAGCAATCCATCGGTTACATGTCGCAGAAATTTTCCCTCTATGAGGAGCTGTCACCCTACGAAAATATCAGGTTCTATCTGGGGGTCTATAACGTCCCTTCCGAGGAGTGGCAGGAGCGCATGGAGTGGGTGCTCCAGCTGGCCCGCCTGGAGGACGTGCAGCATCGACTGACACGGGACCTGCCCCCCGGATGGCGGCAGCGTCTCGCCCTGGGGTGCGCCCTCCTGCACCGGCCCGAGATACTCTTTCTCGATGAACCCACCTCGGGTGTCGATCCCATCACGCGGAGGCATTTCTGGGAATTTATCGGAAAACTTGCCGCCGAGGGGATGACCGTTTTTGTGACAACTCACTATATGGACGAGGCGAACAACTGCGAACGCATAGTCATGATCGATGAAGGGAAAATTGTCGCCTCAGGGAGTCCCGCGGAAATTGTGGCGGCAACGGTTCCCAACCAATCCGGCGCCGATCTTAATGATGCCTTTATCACGTTGATGTCAGGGAGAGACGATTGAATATATTAAAGATACAGGCAATCGCGCGAAAGGAATTCTACCACCTCATACGGGATTTCAGGAGCCTTTATCTGGCCTTTGCTATTCCCCTTTTCC
This sequence comes from Deltaproteobacteria bacterium, assembly GCA_030603465.1. Taxonomy (GTDB): domain Bacteria; phylum Desulfobacterota; class Syntrophia; order Syntrophales; family UBA2210; genus JAFGPZ01. The sequence continues at coordinate 557 of JAUVXT010000053.1, read as the reverse complement.
TGATCCTCCTCTTCGGCTACGCCCTCAGCGTGGATGTGGATAATATCGAGGCGGTGGTAATGGATCACGACAAATCGGCATTGAGCCGCGATTTTATCGGCAGGCTGGACGCGTCTCCCTATTTTAACGTTGCCGGTTATCTTTCAGACGAGCGGGAGGTGACGCGGTATATCGATCATGGATGGGCGCGAATGGCCATCGTCATACCGCCGAGATGGACTGAAAATATCAGGGCCGACCGGGACGCGCCCATTCAGATCCTCTTCGACGGCAGCGATCCCAATTTTGCCGGCATATCGGTGGGATATGTGACGCGCTTCGTCGAGGAATACAACAGCAGATTGCTCATCGATTTTCTCAATCGCAAGGGAATGGAGAAAATCAATCCCCCCATCGAAGGACAGATTCGCGTCTGGTTCAACGAGGATCTGGAGAGCAAAAAGTTTATCGTACCGGGCATTATTGCCATCATTATCATGATCGTGGGGGCCATGCTTACTTCTCTCGTCGTCGCCAGGGAGTATGAAAACGGCACCATGGAGACGATACTCTCTGTG
>JAUVXT010000112.1 GCA_030603465.1 Deltaproteobacteria bacterium | reverse complement strand
CGACACCCGGTGATGAAGCTGGATTGAGACGACTGGGGGTTAACCTGACAAGCGATCCGAATTTCCCCACATTGAATCTGTTCATAGCATGAGGGAATTTGCCCGATCATCCGATGGATGATGCATGATCCTTACATGCCTCACGATAGGCCATAATATGACATGAAAAATCTTCGGCTTTGAGGATTCTGTTTAGGTCTTCCGGAGGAAAGGGTATTTTTCTGAAAAATTTTTCCTCCAACTCTTCCGTCTTTTTCCAGAGCCAGAGGATCCTTTGCCGGGTTTCTGTCTCCTTCCCGTATTTTTGCATGATGTACTTCATGCGATCGTAAAGCACCCTCTTGTCCGAATAATTCACAATTTCCTCTTCAAGAGGAGCTGATGTTCTGAAATACTCATCCAGGCGCACATGCTGCCCGCAACAAGTTGCGGGGAATCTCCGACTGGTGAAGAAATTTTTATTTTTTTATTCGCTCGCTAACCCCGTCGCAAGCAGCGGGGAATGCGAGCGCTGTTCAGTTCAAATTGACAGAACAGAAAGTACCTGATAGACAGTTTACATAGATTTATAGGATAAATCTGACCCGGGAAAAGATATCACGAGAACATTATCCTGTCAGAATATTGAAGCTCTCCGCAGCAAGCAGCGGTGAATGCGAGCGCTGTTCAGTTAAATAATGGAATCGGTTCTTCACTGGAAATTTAATTTATATTATTGAAAGGGGGATTATTCAAATGTTCAAAAGAAAAGAAATATTGTTCATGTCTTTTTTTTCCATTCTGCTGTTTTTTATCACCTTGACCTTTGCATCCGCCGATGTGGTTATATTCCTCAAGAATGGTGAGGTCGTCAAAGTGCCTGTAAACAAAGAGGACATAATCGGCATTTCCTTCGAAGGGAGCGGAGCGGGTGCCAGTATTGCCTGGGATTTTGAATCGGGAACCCTTGCTGGCTGGGAAAAGAAGGGATTATCCTTTAGTAACCAGCCCACATACGGAGACAACCCAACGGCCCGTAATCGCGGGGAACCCTCGCAGCACGAGGGCAACTACTGGATCGGCACCTTTGAAAACCGTCCCAAACCTGAAGACAACGCAGGGGCAGTCCAGGGCAATGGCCCAAAGGGAGTTCTCACGTCTGAACCCTTTGTCATCGAGAAACGCTCCATCACATTTCTCATAGGGGGAGGGTGTAATGTAAACGCGGCACGGGCCGAGCTTTTAATCAACGGAGAAGCTGTCCTCAAGGCCACCGGGAAATGCAAGGAAACGATGGAACGACAGACGTGGGATGTGTCTCCATATATAGGTCAAACCGCACAGATAAGGCTCGTCGACGCCTCCAGTGGCGGGTGGGGCCATATAAACTTTGACGATGTGAGATTTGAATAAGCTCGACATTATGCCGAAGAGATATAAATAGCTAGCCCTATAACCCAAATTCTTTTTCGCTTGTCTACAGCTCTTTTTGATAAATCTAAGGCTTGCTTCAGGCGATTTTAAAACTCGCCCTCTGGGCTCAGACAGTAAAATCGCTTTTCTTTTGCTTCGCCAAGATTTATATGCAAAAGTACTGCAATGACCGCTTAAAAGAATTTTCATCAGGGCAACAAATCGTAAAGTTCCGAAATAATTTGTGGGGAGAATAAGATGATAAAAGTAACCTGCCTGGGCGCCGCCGGTTCTGTAACGGGCTCCAACTATCTCATAGAAAACTCAAAAGGGAAAAAGATACTGGTAGATTGCGGCCTTTTCCAAGGGGGAAGGGAAATGGAAAAGCGAAACTCGATGGAGTGGGGTTTTGATCCCCAGGAGATCGACGCGCTACTCCTCACCCATGCCCACATTGATCACAGTGGACGGATTCCCAAGCTTGTAAAAGATGGATTCAAAGGAAAAATAATAACCTCCCCTCCCACAGCGGAACTGTGTGAGATTATGCTTCTCGATTCGGCCCACATACAGGAAATGGAAGCCGAGTGGCAGTCGCGAAGGAATCACAGACAGGGCAAAAATGGAATACTGCCGCTTTACACTACAGAGGACGCACAAAAAAGTCTGAAGTATCTCTCTCCTGTCGAAAGAGATCGCGTAGTCACAATGGATTCGGGGATAAGATTTCGCCTCCGCAATGCGGGTCATATTCTAGGATCCTCTCTTGTGGAATTGTGGATCGCAGATACAGACAGTGAAGTCAAGCTGGTCTTTTCGGGAGACCTGGGTAAGCAGGATCAACTCATCGTCAAAGATCCCCATGAGGTTATTGAAGCCGACTTCCTCTTTATAGAATCTACCTACGGGAACCGCCTGCATCGCTCCTTTGATGACAGCAAGGCAGAGCTTCTGGAAGCCATAAGATATGCCGTATCGAATAATGAAAAGGTTATCATTCCCGCCTTCGCCATGGAGAGGACCCAGGAAATACTCTATCTGCTAGGAGAATTCTCCAGAGACGGCTCCCTCCCGAACGTCCCGGTCTACCTTGACAGCCCGCTGGCCATCAAGGCGACGGAAATCTTCCGCAAAAATAAAAGCTATTACGATGAAGAGGCGCGAGTGATAGTCGAACAGGGCTTCGACCCCTTCGATATGCCGAATCTGACTTTCACACCAACAACGGAAGGGTCGATAGCCATCAATGAAAAACCGGGACCCGCTATTGTCATAGCTGCCAGCGGCATGTGTACCGCGGGCAGGATAAAACACCATCTCAAACACAACCTCTGGCGTCCCGGGGCGAGTATCATAATCGTAGGATTCCAGGCCCAGGGAACTACGGGGAGAAAGATTGTCGATGGGGAAAAATCTGTCAAGATCTTCAGAGAGGATGTGGCAGTAAGGGCAAAGGTTTTCACAATTGGCGGATTCTCGGCGCATGCAGATCAGGCAGGGCTCCTCGAATGGGTCGGAAATCTTTCCCAGGCAAAGCCCAGGGTCTTTATCGTCCACGGTGAACCTACGGCGGGGCAAGCATTGGCCGAAAAAATAGAGGAAAGATTTAACCTTGAAACCCATATCCCTGTCTGGAAAGAGACGCTTACCCTCAGTCCCGGTAAACCGATCCGCAAGGAGGCAGTGCCGGAAGAGGCATCACCGGAAATGGAGCAGGCCATGCTGAATTCCCTCTCTTCAATCGAAGGAAAACTGGCCACGCTTAAAAAGACAATAGAAAAAAGAGGCAAGACAATAACAGAAAAGAATCTGGAAAGCCTGAAACATATAGAGGAGGATCTTCAAGATATTTCGTGATTCCAACAGGTAGATGTCCGCAACAAGTTGCGGGGAATCTCCGACTTTCGAGTAACTTAAATTTGCAAATCTCTGTAGCGTTGCCGCTCCGTGGGCAACATATCTGTGGGGCGCAGAGACCTCACGCCACATAACAAGTTAATTCCAATTATAATGCCGACGTATCGGCATAGCGGAGCTGGTAATGAATTTATTTTATATTCGCTCGCTAACCTCACCGCAAGCAGCGGGGAATGCGCTCGCTGTTCAGTTCACAGTCAAATAGAATGGATTGAGAAGCCATATTTTAGAAGCTTCGGCTCTCTGCTATTAACAACGGCAAGGAGGGAGAATGTAAAATGTTAAAAGAATTGATAACCAACACCAGGAGTTATCGCCGCTTCCACGAAGATTATGTGATAGGACCGGATACTTTGAGGGCGCTTGTAGATCTTGCCAGATTGGGCGCGTCGGCATCCAACATACAATCACTGAGATATATTCTTTCCTGTGACAGGGGGAAAAATGCCCTCATTTTCCCTAATCTGGGATGGGCCGGTTACCTGAAAGGCTGGCGAGGACCTTCAGTCGGCGAAAGACCCACTGCCTATATCATCATCCTGGATAATACGAAAAACACTCTTTCCTTTGGATGCGACTACGGTATAGCTGCGCAGAACATAATGGTTGGCGCTACAGAAAAGAGTCTTGGCGGGTGCATGATCGCCTCTATCAACCGTGACAGCCTGCGCGAAGCGCTTAACATACCCGTCCTGTACAATATACTCCTCGTAATTGCACTGGGCAGGCCCAAAGAAAAGGTTGTCCTCGAAACGGTAGGTCCCTCAGGCGATATCAGGTACTGGAGAGATGAAAACGATGTCCACCATGTCCCGAAGAGGCTCCTGGCAGATATCATCATCGGCTGATTACGTATTTTGATTACTGCAGAAAATCTGTGCATCAAGAGAAGACAAGGGATGAAAGAAGCGCATAATATGACTGATTATGAAAAACCCTGTGCCGAGTGGGGCAGAGGATAGAACCGCCGGATAGCGTTACATAAAATTGACGGGGTCCACATCCAACTTGATATCTGCGGCTGACTTTTTTGTCTTTGCAAGCAACTCCCCGGCAAAGGCACGCAGCATACCGCTATTCGCTCCCTTAAGAAGCATGTGCCACCTGTGCCTTCCCCTGATTTTTGCGATGGGGGCCTCTGCGGGGCCTATGACCTGAACCCCGTATTTTTCACACTCGTTCCGGGCGATCTCCCCCAGTTTCGCCGCGGCATTTCGCACCGTCTCTTCCCGTGAGTGCGACATTCGAATATTAATCATGCGGCTGTACGGGGGGTAACCCAGCCCCTTGCGATTGGTCATTTCTTCATTGTAAAAGCCCGGATAGTCATAATTCCTGGCCAGTTGTATCGAATAGTGCTCCGGGTTGAATGTCTGCACGACAACCCTGCCCGGCGAATCACCCCTCCCTCCCCTGCCGGAAACCTGGGTAAGAACCTGAAAGGTCCTCTCGGAGGCCCTGAAATCGGGTATATTCAAGGAAGAATCGGCCGACACCACACCGACGAGGGTAACATTGGGATAATCATGACCCTTGGTGATCATCTGCGTCCCTATAAGGATGTCGGTTTCCCCCCTGTCGAATGCCCGCAGTATCTTTCCGTGGGAACCCTTTTTCGCCGTGGAATCGCTGTCCATGCGCGCCACCCTCGCCTTCGGGTAGAGCCGCCTTATCTCGTCTTCGAGTCTTTCTGTCCCTACACCGTAGCTTTTCACCCGGCCGCCGCCGCAACCGGAACAGATGGGCGGCGATTTTATAGAGTAGTCACAGTAGTGGCATCTCAGGGCGCCTTCACCCGCATGGTGAGTCATGGAGATGGAACAGTTGCGGCATTTAAATACATAGCCGCAGTCAAGGCAGTATAGGAATGTGTTGAAACCCCTCCTGTTTAAAAAGAGGAGGGTCTGCTTGCCGTCAGTCAGCGTATCGCCAATGGCGTCTTTGAGGAATTTCGACAGTATCGAAACGCCTCCCTTCTCCTCCCGCTCATCCTTCATATCAACAATATCGATAACGGGGAGCGATCTGTCTTCTACCCTTTTTGTCAATGCCAGACGGGTAAATCCCTTTTCCTTCGTATTGAAATAGGTGCGCACCCCCGGCGTGGCGGACCCGAGCACAACCGCCGCCGCGTTCATTTTCGCCTTTACGATGGCAATGTCGCGCGCATTGTACGTCAGGTGATCATCCTGTTTGTATGACTCGTCATGCTCCTCATCGACAATTATCAACCTGAGATTTCTGACGGGAGCAAACACGGCAGATCTGGCGCCGGCGATTATCCGCGCTCCGCCCCTTTCTATTCTCCTCCACTCATCGTACCTGGCGCCTCTCGAAATTCCGCTGTGAAGTATGGCAATTATGTTTTCGTCAAATCTTTCATTAATTCTGCTCAAAAGCTGCGGTGTGAGGGATATTTCAGGAACGAGATAGAGAACACTCCCACCCATCGCGAGGACTTCCTCGATTGTTCGAAGATAGACTTCCGTCTTGCCGCTTCCGGTGATACCGTGGAGGAGGTAGGGTGAGTACTCCTGTGATGAAATGCCCCCTACAATCTCACCAAGCGCGATCTCCTGCTCAGTAGTGAGCGTTATTGCCCCTCCCCCCAGACCGATAGCATCTTCCCCTTGGGGTCTCCTGTAAAATTCTCTCTCCGCAACATGGATGAAACCCTTCTTTTCCATGCTTCTAAGGACAGCATGCACATTCTTAAACTTCCCTCTCAGTAAAGAGAGGGGGACCTCGCCCTTTTCCACTATAACGTCATAGATATTCCCCTGTTTTTCCGTCAATTTGATATCGGAAGGCGGTTCACCGGCTGCACTGATGAGGGGCTCCCTTCTTACTTTTATCTCCGGTTTCTTGAGCCTTTCTTCCGCGTTCAGGAAACCCCGTTCCTGAAGCTTCATGATATCATTCCGCAGATGCCTTTCAGGTATACTGGCCTTCAATTGCTTCATCGAAATACCTGCCGGACACTCTTTGAGTAACTCTACAATTTGATTCTCAGTATCAGACAAACCTGTCTCCCTCGAATCCTGCCAATCAGGTGAAAGCAAAAGCCAGCGACCGCTTTCCACATCAATACCGCCAGGGAGTATTGCCTTCAGCGTTTTTCCCAAAGGATACATGTAATATTCTGACACCCATCTATAAAATTCCAGATCATCTTCGTCAAAAAGAGGGGCTTGATCGAGAATTTCTATGATATCCTTGACTCCCTCCCAGTCTGACGTCCCCTGTATCGCCACGATATAACCGGTCACTTTTCGCCTTCCCAGTGGCACAAGGACGCGCTTCCCTATTCTTACATGCCCCTCCATTTCTTCGGGAACGGAATAGGTCAAAGCCTGCATTGACGATATGCTGACGGCAACACTGATAAATATCATGCGATTACTCACTCTGTGACTTCATAAAACATGCTGATTGAAAGGGCTTCTTTTCATCTCCGATTTCCAGCCCCGATATTAGTGAAACTATCAGAGCCCCATGACCTTTTCAAGGGGAAAAGTTATAAATATCGCATTGGAATTGGATATGCGCAGTGAGCGACGTCATGCGGGATTAGATCTGTCTACAACTCATATGTGCAAAGAGAGAGGAAGGAATATCGGTAATGAATGTACCGCTCACTGGAGGCGAAATGGAAAGGGAACATCACTTTTTTCACACCAATAATGTTGACAGTCAAATAAGAAATATGGCAAACATCTGGTTATTGGCTGGAAATATCCTGTGAACTGAAAAATTAATTCTGAAAATATGTTGCTTTTTATAGCTTCTGTGAAAGGTCGTTTATATGTCACGACATGAGACAAAACCGTCATGGCTAAGGGTAAGGGTGCCGCCCTCAACATCCCGGGAGGTAATGTCGGTTATCAATAAAAAATCGTTACACACTGTTTGTGTAGAGGCAAAATGCCCGAACCAGATGGAATGTTTCGCAAAAGGCCAAGCAACATTTCTCTTGCTGGGGCCCAGTTGCACTCGTAGATGTACCTTTTGTGCGGTCGATAAAACACCAGTTCACCCCCCCGACAGTAACGAGCCGGCACAACTCGCACAGGCAATCGCAAAGATGGAATTATCATACTGTGTATTAACGATGGTGACGAGAGATGACCTCTGTGATGGCGGGGCGTTACACATCACAAAAACGATTAAAGAAATACGCAACCTCTGTCCTGCAATAGAGATGGAATTATTGATTTCCGATCTCAATGGCAACCGGGATGCCCTCGATATGATTCTTCGAACGGCGCCCGAGGTTGTCAATCACAACGTGGAAACTGTGCCACGACTTTATCCTGATGTACGACCCCAGGCCGATTATAAACGATCGCTGGATCTTCTGGCCAGAGTTCATTCTGTAGATCCGCAAATCACTACAAAATCGGGCATGATGCTGGGATTGGGCGAAACGAGAGGGGAAATTCTCTCCACTATGGATGACCTGAGAAAAGCGGAATGCCAGCTTTTAACCCTCGGTCAGT
>JAUVXT010000190.1 GCA_030603465.1 Deltaproteobacteria bacterium | reverse complement strand
CGACACCCGGTGATGAAGCTGGATTGAGACGACTGGGGGTTAACCTGACAAGCGATCCGAATTTCCCCACATTGAATCTGTTCATAGCATGAGGGAATTTGCCCGATCATCCGATGGATGATGCATGATCCTTACATGCCTTGTGATAGGCCATAATATGACATGAAAAATCTTCGGCGTTGAGGATTCTGTTCAGATTCTCCAGAGCGCCGAAGCCTGAACCAGGTTGCGATCATCTCATAAAAGTGCGCTTTTGATTCTTATCTGATGTTCAGCGGGAGTCAAATGTCTTGACAATCAATAACTTATATATGGGACGTTATTCGCTGAGCAAATTAGGCCTTTAAAACTGCGGTCTTCCCTCTTTTGACCTTGAGGCGCATCAAGTAGGAATCTTTGGAATAACAGATGTGTTTTCCTGAAAGTTCATCTAATAGTTTAAAATCTTTGTTCTCCAGCCCTTTTATAAATAGCCTATGCTCTTTTTGAATACGTTGAATGACTTCCTGTGAAGACCAAGCATGAAATCGCAAAATGTGGCATCGGGCTTTGAGTTGATTGATTATTTGGATTAAGGCCTCGTTATTGCAGAGGGCGATAATATTACCATGAAACTTGGTATCAGTAGAAATCATTTTACCAAAATCCCCACAAGAAACGCTCTCTTCAAATTGATCCGCAATCCGTTTTAGAGAGTCAATATCCGACTTTTGAATATTTCCCGCGGCCTTGCGAATCGCCAGGGATTCCAGTTCGATCCGCACTTCGAATATCTCCTCTATCTCCCTCTCATTAAGATCACATACCATCGCTCCTTTGTAAGGAATAACCTGAATCAATCCTTTGGTTTCCAAAATCTTCAATACGTCCCGTATCCAGAAGCGGCTGACCCCCAATTCTTCAGCAAGGTTTAGTTCAATGAGCCGTTCGCGTGGCCGAAATCTGCCGCCCAGGATCATGTTTTCAAGTTGTTCAATAAGTTTATTGTAATCCTTCTTCAGATCCTTTTTTTGTAGCCTCATAATCATTTTTCCTTACAGGACAGCCTTGGACGATTTGAAGAAAATACCAGAAAGCCAGTGTCATTTTTAAAAGGCATCGCATACTTAAGCGCAAGACGCTTTATATCTTAAGGCAGACATGCTCGGCCAAGCCGATTGCCCTTCAGCACAGTCTACATACAGTGGCAAAGTGAATTACCCCGCCTAAAGGCGGGGCATCTCAAAAAGCAAGGAGGGGGATTGCATCCCCCTTACCCCCGCACCGCATTCATCCCCGCCATAATGGCGGGGTATTCTGCGGGATTTTCATAAAGTGTATGTCTATCATATTTCTACCATGCTTTTCAAGGACTCTATGCAAAGCAAGGGACTGGCCAAAACAGGGATATCAAGCCGGGGGTTCATTTCTCCGGCCAAATGTGCCATGGAGGCTTGGGCCAGGACAATAACGTCACTTTCTCCGGCCAATTTCGTAATAGAGTTTTTGACGATCCGGTCATGTTTCTTAATATCACCCCCAAGTCTGGCTTGAAATGCATCGGCTTCCAGCTTACTCTGTACCCGCACTTTCTTCCCCATCTTTGTTGCATACGATTGGATAAGGTCGACACTTGGTTTTACCGTTGATTTAACCGTCGTGACAACCCCGATTTTTGATCCCAACTTCACCGCCTTTTCTGCCAGGGGATCATCGACTTTAACTATAGGAATATTGACCATCGGTCTGACCGTATCAATCGCTGGTGAAGTCGACGAACAGGTAAAGAGAATGAGATCGGCACCCGCATCAGCGGCCAAACCGACTTGACTGGCAATTCTCCTCACGACCCAGGGAGTTAATCCGCTTGCTTCCATTAGCTTTTGGATGATACCCTCATCCACCATGTGGAAACTTTCAATACTCGGTAAATTTTCTTGAAACAGCTTACGAAACATATCCGCCAAAAAAACGACGGTATGCAAAAGTGCTATGCGTCGAATCATGCTCAATCTCCAGTAAATATCCGGACCCTTGGGACCGGGTTTCGATATAAGAATAAAAAACCAGGCCGGCTCAGCTGTGTTTAAACTCGAGGCGTATTCCTGAGGAGTTGACCATACCCCTCAACAATATCGTTGACTCCAAGTAATTTCATAAGATGCCACGCCGTTGCCTGGTTTGAGGTCACCACGGGAATGCCCGAGTCATTCTCAATCTCTTCAATGACGTCACTGCATCTGAAATTGGTGCAGGTAATGAAGATACCATCGGCTCCTGGAACCACCGCTTCTATAGCCGCCCGGTATGCCTGTGAAGGTTTGGTAGCCCCCATTTCATAAAGGTCTTCGATTCCCAAACCGACCACCTTGAGCACCTCAAAACCGGAATCCTCATAAAAAATTTTGAAGCGCTCATTTATTTCTTCAATGTAAGGACCCGCGATAACAATCTTTTTGAATCCCATAAAACGCATCGCTTCTTCCGCGGCTGTCGCAGTAGTGGTGCACGGGATCCCTTTGCTCTGGGATTCCATCGCCGGAACTGAGCACGCACACGGAAAGTCTGCCGTCGCCGTCGCCATAATTTCAATTTCTTTTTTATCCCAACCCGGACCACCAACCAGAGAACCGGCCGTACAGGCAAAGGCAATGGCGGATCGATTGCCAAGAATCGGCGAGGACAGTCCTTCTGCCAGGAGACCTGCAGCATTTCCAAGCGGCTCGCTCAGTTTGGAGCATTCTTCAACATTGACCACCGGAGCCATGTGAATGCGGGTTTCCCGAATTTGCACGTAATCCGGCAGCATTCGTACAATTTCAGGGGTAGGATTAAGGTTCGGTCCCACCACTATAAGACCAACCTTGGCCCGATAACCGTAGGGTACATCATAACTTACTTTTTTCTTTTGCATTTCGAATATCTCCTTTCATATTATATTTAACCGAAATATGATATTTTCGTAAAAAGTATTTTACCTGCAAATTTGCACAAACAAACCATTCTTCTCACGGACCATCAATACTAATATCCGAATAATCGTGGCACCCAGCTTGTAATGCCCGGCCAGAACGCCACAAGCATAACGACGCCAAAAACTAACAACAGGAAAGGCCATATCTCACGGGTCGCCTCTTCAATGGTACATTTCGCAATAGGACAGACGATGAACAGCCCCAGGGCTACCGGTGGTGTAATCAGGGCAATTTGAACTGTCATGACCACCAGTAATCCAAAATGGTGAGGCTCAATCCCGTAGGTCTGGGCCACGGGTCCGAATATGGGAATCAGCATGATCATCGTTGCCACAGCCTCCATAACAAATCCTAAAACCAAAAGAAAGACCATGCACAAGGCCAGAAAAATCTGCGGTGAAGACGTAAAACCGAGAAAAAATTGAGCCACGGTCTGTGGCACCTGATTGGTTATCAATATCCAGGAAATCACCTTGGCTGTCGCCAATAACATGAATACCACTGCACTGGTCCTGAAGCTTGCCAGAAAGCACTGCGCAATATCTTTGAGCCCTAGCTGGCGGTTCACACAAACACCAATAAAGAGAGCATAGGCAACCGCCACAGCGCCGGCCTCGGTGGGCGTAAAGAACCCGCCGAGGATCCCTCCAAGGATAATGATCGGAATCATCAGTCCTGAGATAGCAGCCACAGCTCGTCTGACCACCATTCTAAAGCTAAAACCTGCGGAACTTACAGGAAAAGCGCGCTTAAACGACATCACATACACGAGGCCCATCATCCCGAACCCAATAATACAACCCGGTACCACACCCAGCAGAAAGAGCTTGGCCACCGAAATCCCTCCACCATAAACATAAGCATATATCAACATAGCAACGCTGGGTGGAATAATTGGCCCCATGATGGAAGAGGCCGCGGTCACAACCGCGGAAAAAGTTCGACTAAAGCCATGCTTGATCATGCTGGGTATAAGCATTGATCCAATGGCAGCTGTGTCTGCCACGGCCACACCGGTTACCCCAGCAAAAAACATGCTTGCCATGATGTTTACATAAGCCAGACCACCCTTCCAGTGGCCCACAAGACTATCTGCTAAATCTACCAATCTGGGAAGAACCCCGCACCGGCTCATCAAATCCCCGGCCATGATAAAAAAAGGAATCGCCATCAGAGGAAAGGAGTCAATCCCGCCAAACACCAGGGTGGGAAGAATATTAAAAGGAACCTGTTCAGTAACCAGTATGAACGCAATTCCCGCCAGGCCGAGGCAAAAAGCAACGGGAACACCCAGCAGGATTGTAACGATAAAAACGATCAACAGCGTTATCATGCGACATCCCTTCTTTCTTCCACTTTGCCGGCTTTATTCAACTTTCCGCAGATCGCATTTTTTATTACGGGCAGCTGGAAAATGATCATCACTATGCAACCCACCGGAATGGCAAGATAAAACCAAAACATGGAAATGTCGATGGTAACGCACATCTGATAAAGCTGTCTGGGAAGAATTCTTATGCCTTCCACCGTAAGGATTACCAAAAAAATCATGGTCAATCCATGGGTGCAAAAAGTCATCAACAGTTGAAACTGGCGGGGGAGACGTTTGCTCAGGATACTAATTCTAATATGCGCTTCATCCCTGATCGCAAGAGCGCTTCCAAGAAACACAGTCCAGACCATCAAGTAGCGAGAAAGTTCTTCGGCAAAGATCAGGGAACGGCCGAAAAGGTAGCGCAGTACGACCTCGCACGTCACGATCGTCACGATCGTGGTTGCCCCGGCAATGACCAGGCCTTCTACTAATTTAGAAAGTAGCCGATAAAACATGTCTCCCCCCATTTAAAAACAAACTTTTATTTAAAAGGGCCTTTCCTTCAAGAAAGAAAGGCCCTGGTTCAAAGGATGGTTTATTTGTTGAAGAAGACTACCACGTCCACAATTTCTTTACCTTTGGGGCCAAATCCTTTAATCGCACCGGGATAAACGTCATGTGCTATCTTTCGAAACTCGGCCTTTGTCGCATCAGGCACTTCGTTGATCTTCAAACCGGCATCGATGAGTTTTTTCATGACCGCCTCATTATCTTCGGCATTGGCCTTGCGCTGCCAGATGGTGGCCTTTTGAGCCGCAACTTTGACGGCAAGCTGAAGTTCCTTGGGCAGCTTATTCATACTGGCTTTGCTCATCAACACACTGCCGGGCTCATTGACATGGGCCGTCAAGGAATAATACTTCTGAACCTCGTGCAGTTTGCCAAGATAAACCATGGCCGGAGGATTCTCCTGGGCATCGACCACACCTTG
>JAUVXT010000294.1 GCA_030603465.1 Deltaproteobacteria bacterium | reverse complement strand
AGACAGGGTATTGGACGGAGACATTGACGGTTTTATAGAGGCATACCTGATGAGTTAGGTTTTTATTGGTTGCAATTAGAAGCAAAAAAGTTTACTGACATCGGACAACTGTTAGAGGGGAGTTTTTTTATGATCAAATTGAAAGGGTCGCTTTTTTTCGCCAGCCTTGTTTCTTTGTTCTTTATATCATGCACATACCCGTTTAAAATAGATACACAAAGGGTGTCGCCGGTTGTGTCTCCGAAGGAGTCAACTGTTCTTGAACAAGACAAGAAAGAGTCAAGCGTAATCGAACAAGATAACAGAGAATCGATTACTTTAGAGGATAAGGGAAAGGAAGAAACCCCTGTTTCGATTGCAAAGAAAGAAGATATTACTCCTCAAACAATTGTCAAAGTGGAAAACGTCTCACAAGGGAAGGAAGCATTACAAGTACCCCCCATAGAAGAATTCCCATCCGGTGAAAAAGATGTCGGTGTAAAAACCGATACCGATAAAGAAATTAAAGAAGGTTCGGAGTCGAAAAAAGGTGTCGGCGCAACCCGGAACCAGGGACAGGAGAAGACGGACGAGGCGCTGGAGCTTCTAACTCAGTCTCAGAATCTCTGGGAAAAGGGAGATTTGGATAGCGCGCTGGGATTGCTGGACGAGGCCTATTCCCTCATAATTGATCTCGATGGGGATCCGGATATTTCCTGGCAAAAGGATGATCTTCGTTTTCTTATCGCAAAGAGGATCCTGGAGATATACACATCGAGAAGTAGTGTGGCCACGGGACATCAGAGTGAAGTGCCGCTTGCTATGAACGCGGATGTACAGAAGGAAATCAAACGCTTTCAAACCTTTGAGAAGAATTTCTTTATAAGTTCGTACAAAAGATCGGGACTATATCGACCCATGATTGTCAAGAAACTAAAAGAGGCGGGTCTGCCCGAGGAACTCTCCTGGCTGCCCCTTGTTGAAAGTGGTTTTAAGATCAGAGCGCTTTCCCGGGCAAGGGCGCTCGGGTTATGGCAGTTTATTCCCTCAACCGGCTATAAATTCGGTCTGAAGCGTGATGTCTGGATTGACGAAAGAATGGATCCCGAAAAAGCGACAATAGCGGCGATTGCCTATCTGAAAAAGCTGCACGAAATATTTGGAGACTGGTATACCGTTCTCGCCTCATATAACTGCGGAGAGGGGAGGGTGCTCAGGGTAATATCGAGGCAGCACATGAACTATCTGGACAATTTCTGGGACCTCTACCGCCAGCTTCCGCGTGAAACAGCGCGATACGTTCCTCGATTCATAGCAACCCTGCATATTATCAAAGATCCGGCAAAATACGGCATCAATCTGGAGGAAGCGCTTGAGGAGCCTATCCCCTATGAAACAGTAAAAGTAAAGAAATCCATGAAATTGAAGGATATTGCCGGGAATCTCAATATATCCGGAAGCACGATTGATTTACTCAATTCGGAATTGAGATATAAGATTACCCCGGATACAGAATATGGGTTGAATATTCCCATGGGATTGAGAGAAAAATTTGCCCTCGTTGTGGACAAAATTCCGAAGGCAAAAAAGCCGGGGTCCGGGTATGTGAGGCACAAGGTAAGACGGGGCGAGGCACTCTCCGTTATTGCCAGAAGATATAAGACATCGGTAAGGGCTATCGTCGCCGCAAATCACCTCAGAAGTAAACACACAATACGCGCGGGAAGATGGCTTAAAATACCGTCACGCGGCTATAAGGTTTATGAAACCAAAACAAGCAAACCAACTGTCCGGATGGCAAGCGGGAAAATCACAAAATACAGGGTAAAGAAGGGCGACTCGCTGTGGCTCCTTGCAAGGCGATTTAATACCACAATATCTGAAATAAAAAAACTGAGCAGCTTAAAACGCAACAGTCTGTATGTCGGGCAGGTTATTAAGATAAGAAATGGACATTATGTGGAAACGCGTTCTTCATCAAAGACATATACTGTAAAAAGGGGTGATTGTTTATCTGTGATCGCGAAGAGAAACAAGATAAGCCTTGCCAGACTTCTTAAATTAAATAAATTCAACATGAAGACAATACTCTATCCGGGACAGACGATAATAGTAAAGGAATAGTAACTACTCCAGACCTCGTAACTGATAGCGTATAATGGTGTAATATTTTGGTCACAAACCCCTGTTTCCAATCAAGGAGTTGGGTTAAACGGTTCACGGTTCAGAGGTTCAGGGGTTCAGATGTTAAATTCGCGTGGTATTAACCCAATGAAATCAGTGGGTGAGGGAAAAAGCGTAAAGCGGTTAACCTTGAACTTTGAACCCTGAACCTGGAACCCAGACCGAGCTGGTGTCCAATTATTTTGCAATCCCTCGTAATATAAATATCTACAGTCATCTTTATAATGAGAATGACGAGGTCTGAACTCAGTCGATTACATATCCCTTTAAATCAAAGAATATTTCTCGTTCTTTATCCTTCATCTTTACGGTTTCCGATTCAGACACTTCATGGTCATAGCCGATAAGGTGTAAAATGCCGTGAATGAGGAGATAGTCTACCTCATCATCAAAATCCAACCCCTCCATTCGGGCATCTTTCAGAGCCGTATCAACAGATATGACAATATCC
>JAUVXT010000021.1 GCA_030603465.1 Deltaproteobacteria bacterium | reverse complement strand
AGGAATTGAAAATTAATAACCTTTACACTATGGCAATTCTAGGTTTGATCTTATAGTTCCATTCACCGTGAAAACCTGATCGCTCTATACGGACATTCTTCAATTCTTTGTCAGTTATTTTTCTGCCTGTTTCATAAATATTTTCATCAAGCTTTACTTTTATCTTCAACCCGCTTTTAGTTTTCGTGCTGCCAATCAGGTTAACAACAGTTTCCCTTGTTATTAAAGGTTTTCCCCGCCAGTTTTTTGATATAAAGGAAAACATCTTGTGCTCAATCTTGTTCCATTTACTTGTCCCTGGTGGAAAATGACAAACATTTATGATCATCCCGGTTTCATTCGCAAACTTTTGCAGCTCAATCTTCCATAGCTTGACTCTATAGCCGTTGCTGCCGCCACAATCCGCAGTAATTAATAACTCCCTGGCGTGGGAATATTCAGCCTTTCCCATTTCATTCCACCAGGTTTTTATTGAGTTGACTGCAAATTCCGCCGTATCTTTGCTGATTCCAACGTTGACAAAACCTTCGTTTCTAAAAAGATCATAAATGCCATATGGAGCGACTTTGCCCAGTTCTTTGTTTATAAAATCATAGACCTCTACCTCTTCGGGCTGGCCTTTTTTGCTGTATTCTCTGCCTTTATTAGCGTAATTTCCGATATTCTCCTTTTTCTTGGTGTCAACAGAAATAACCGGCAGGTCGGATTCCTGAAACATCTTTACGGTTTTATTAATATGTTCAAATTGCGCGTTCCTGTCGGGGTGACTGCTGCCCTCCCTGGTTTTCCTGTTTGATTGTAAACTATAACCCAATTCTGATAATAAATCGCCAACTTTAGGCTGACTGATTTTATAACCCTGATCAACAAGCTCATCACGAAGATTATATGTACTCTTACAAGTCCAGCGAAGGGGTGATTCCGGGTCCCCCCTGGTCAACGGCTCTACTAAACGTTCTAAAGCTTCCAGGATGTCCGCCTGTTTCTCCGTAACCTTTTTACGTCCTCCCCCTGATTTTCTGATACGACTGGTTTCTAATTTTTCTTTACTTTCTATCTCTTTTAAACCAAGATAAATCCTCGGACGGGAAACATGGGTTGCTTTATGAACAGCCATGACGCCGCCTCTGCCATATATCTTATCATAGGATCGAGCTTTGGCCGCGCACCATAAGCGAATTCGGCGTTCATCTAATGAGTATGCAATATCATCGAACTCTTCCTGGATAGCCTTGGCATTCTCAGATAATTTCAACATGCCGCTAATATAACAGAACTATCACCATGTGTAAAGGTTATTTATTTTTAATTCCTTAATATTTAAGACCCCATTGATTACTTTTCCGATTGTCTCCATTGAGGGCGCGAAATTAAATAACGCCGGCCCTCTTTTAAATCGATGATACCTGGCCCAGTTTGATACCATTGTTCTCGATGGTGATAAGCCTTTTTTTGTAGAGTGTGCCTATTGCCTTTTTGAATGTTTTTTTACTTACCCCAAGCAGGGAGTAGATATCTTCCGGCGGGCTTTTGTCAGTAATTGCAATACTGCCGCCAAGGTCTTTTATTGTTTTCAGAATGCTCTGGGAAGTATTGTCAATCCTTTGATAGCCTGATTGTTGCAGGCTTATGTCAATTTTGAGGTCTTCGCGTATCGTTTTTATGTAGCCTTTTAGCTGCTGGCCTATGTAAAGCTTCTGAAAAACTTCGTTTTTATAGACCATGCCCCAATGAGCATTGTTAACAATCGCTTTATAACCCAAATCTGTTTTGTCATATATAACAAGATCTACCTCTTCGCCCACATCGTAGTCCGGTGACTGCAAACCAAGAAATTTATCCAGTTTTGAAGATGCTGCGATGCGGTTGGATTTTTTATCAAGAAAGACAAATACAACATATGATTTTCCTTTCTCCATTTTAACGTGCTGCTCTCTCATTGGGATAAGCAGATCTTTTTGCACCCCCCAGTCCAGGTAGGTTCCCGCCGATGAGTTTGACACCACCCGCAATTTGGCAAACTGACCGACTGTTGCATAAGGTTTTTGGGTCGTTGCCTGCAGGTGCTCTTCCCTGTCTACATAAACAAAGACCTCAACCTCATCTCCTGGCTGACACTTCTCAGGAACATACTTTTTCGGCAGGAGAATATCCCCTGACTCACCACCATCAAGGAGGGCGCCATAGTCCAGCTTTGTTTTTATTGTAAGCTTATTTATCCTGCCGATCTCTGCCATTTTCTTCCCTTTTGGAGCCCCTGTATGGCCGCTTATTTTGCTATCGAAATCTGCATTACAGCCTGTTCCCCCGCCTCTTTCATATTTCTGCCAAGTGAAAGGAATCCGTGGTTTCTCATTATCAGGAAGGATTCATTCCCCAGAATATCGAGGACGCTCTCTGCCAGCGCCACCGATGCGGGTTCATCTTCAGTGCGCGTAGAGGGAATATTTAATTTATCCCCACGGGAGAGGATGATATCCGAATGACCATGAAAGATGGCACCCACGTCCTCTCTTTTTCTGTATATTTCATAGTGCAGTACGCTCTCCGAAGAGGGCTCTTTGATGCCGCTCGCAAAGCTGATACCCCTTTTCAGGTCGCATGAGTGAACGGTCACAAACATATTGGCGGTAAGATTGTCCTTTAACTTCAGCTCAGAGGCGGTTATTATGAAGGAGTTGTTGCCATCTTTCAAGCGGAAACTCAGGTTGCCCAGAGAACTTCCCCTGTAAAGAGGGGTCAGTTTCAATTCATGAAACCTGACGCACCAGTACTTCAACTCTTCAATCCTGCTATCCTGCGGGACTTTTGTATCTAAAAATTCGGTCTGAAATGTAGTTCTCATAGTATCTTCTTCAACTCAGGAGGGAAAGTATATGCTGCTCAATCCGGTTTTCCGGAAGCACCCCCACAAGCCTGTTTGCCAGAGTGTAATAACCGCCATCACTAGTGGCAGGGGAAAAGTGCCGACGCAAATGACAATTAACGCCAAAAATGAGAAAATTTAAAAGCCACACCCCTGCCCATCTGAGTGTATGGCGGTGTCAGGCTTCCCCATTGTGTGCTGAAAGAATAAAAAACTCCTGTAATGAATGGCACTACATATTGTTCTTTGAAAAGTTTATAAGGCATCACTGAATCTCTCTGATCGCGGACGGTATGGCAGCACCGACAGATTGAAAGGCCTTGCCGCAGACACCCTTGCATTCACTCCTTACAGCCAGGGTTTTCCCGTTGTCTTCTATTTCGATCTTCTGAAGCGATTTGAGATCCTGCTTGATTTCAGAGCACTCGAAGTGGTTTCCCGCTGCTTCCAGTCTCTATTGTAGCTCTTTTCTCAGTATCAATGCAAGAAAGCTGCAGAACAATATGTCAAGAGATTAGAATGGGATTAACAGGTGTTTTTTACAGCCTTTCGCTCTATTTTGTTTGAGCAGGCGGGTTGCCGTTCTCTTCATATTTTGCGGACGGCTTCATGGTAATAAACAGCTTGCCATTTTCCGCATGAATATTTGTAATATCGATATTTATGAAAAGGTCCCTCTCGTTCAAGGCGGTTTTTATCGGTTTCAATTCGTTCAGCGTTACAGGATATTCAATGTCGCTGAGTCCTTCCAGTAAAGCGTGTAATAGCATCTCCCCCTGGCTTACATCATCTTTGTCAATCACACCCTCAATGTGAGGCGTAACAAAGAGTATTTTTTTGTTTGTATCATATCGCAGCAAGGCCTCCCAATTGTTACGCAATTTGGCATTTCCAACGGCGACCTTTATGGAACGATTTACAATTTTAATGGAATATTCAACATTTTCCCCGACAATATGTGAGGAGAAGATAATCTTATCTTTTACGATCCGTATATTATCGATGGATTGAACCCTGAACGAACCTGAAAATTTCTTTCCGAAATCAATTTGATAGGGCAACAGCTCCAGGACAAAATCCGCCACGCTTTCCGTGGGAATAATAATAGTTATATTCCTTGTATTTTCACTTTGTGCGAATGGTTGGGAATTCAATACCAGAATGGATAAAATCGAAAACATTAAGATAATGACGAACTTTTTCATAATTCTTTACGCTTTTTATCGGCAGCAGGAAAACTTTTGCATCGTTACTCCCGCTGGCATTGGTTTTGTTAAACCCCTGGAATTCATGAAACTCCTCTCATCAAATATAGAAAGAAGGCGCTCCAATGTCAAGAAGAAAAAATGTCAAAAATGGGATGGTTCATTTATATTGCGCCCCTTGACCCCGCCTGCCCGGCGGGGCATGCGGGATACGCTCCCGCTCAATTTGCGTTCCTGATTACCCCCTCTTCTTTTTTATACTTTTCCTATGATTTGGTATCGAATTATTTGTCACAACAAGTTAAAGAAGGACAAGAATAACCCCTTTTTTTTATTGCAATTTTTTATAAATTTAAATATTATTATAATAATTTTCAACCAATCATCAAAAGACTAAGCGTAATTTTGGTGGAGAAGGGAAAGATTGAATAGGGACTGTGGATTGATGGTTGAAGGGGAGGAGGACATCGTAATGGAACAGGGCGTTAGGAAGAGAAGAGCTCGCCGGTTTGAGATACCCGGCGGAGAAGGGAGATACAAAAAAACCGGTCTACTCGTTTTAATCAAGGGCTTTTCGGCAGCATACCACGTGGTGGACGTGAGCAAAGGGGGACTCTCTTTAGCGTGCGATGAAAAGCTTGACCAGGGCGAGAAAATAGTGGTGCAATTACTGGCTCCGAACGAAGAGCCTTTGAATCTGCGTGCGCGAGTGCGATGGCGCAGGCAGGCAGACAGCGGTGATATGCTCCTGGGTGTCGAATTCATGCCGTTTACCGGTCGCGGAGGTCATAACTCGCATAAAGCGCTTGATGTGCTCAGGAGGCTCGACGCGCAGTACGGAAAGGAAAAGGAAGAGGATTAAAACACATCCCCCAAAAATCTTACCTGCTTGATTCCGACTTGTCCGGTTTAGGAGAATTTTCAAATGAGGAAGATCATCGGAGTCTTTGGATTTGTAGCCCTGATTTTTTTTACAACACTCCTGTGTGTAGCCCATGCAAGCCAACAGGAGGACAAGTACGAAGCGGTGCCGGGGCTCATAGACCTGCGATCCACGCTCAGCGATGGAGCACATACTGTTGAGGAACTGGTACAGATAGCCCGTTCGAGGGGATTCAAGATCCTGTTTATCAATGATCATGATCGGATTGCCCTGTCCTATGGAGTGCCACCTTTCAGAAAAATATTCAGGTATAAAAAAGAGTTTCCCTCAATAATGACCAACGGCCCTGAAAAATTTCTTGAGGAAATCAGCAGGATATCGGAAAAATATCCTGACATGATAATCATTCCTGGTTGCGAAACATCAGCCTACTACTACTGGACCGGTTCCTGGCTTAAAAAGAATTTAACGGTTAATGAATATGACCGCAGAATCCTTGTTATGAATTTCGATAATCCTGATGATTATAATCTTATCCCGAACCTGCATAATAAATTATCCCTTAAATACACTAAAAAATTGCTCCCCTGGGCCATAATTTTTATAATTTCCCTTTTTATAGGTATTATCCTTTTAAAGTGGCAAAGGGGGTTTTCTCCACTTATAGGCATGCTGCTTATTATTTTTTCAATCCTTGCTATTATTAATTACAATCCTTTCAGGAGTTCTCTGTTTAACCCCTATGCAGGAGATCAAGGTATCGCGCCATATCAGGAATTGATCAACTATGTTAACCAGAGGGGAGGACTTTGTTTCTGGAACTATATAGAACAAAAGTCCGGCATCAGGAAATATGGCCCTATCAATGTCAACACGCCTCCATATCCACAGGTCATCCATCAGTCCAGGAATTATACAGGGTTTTCCGCCATCTACGGGGACAACATCACGGCAACAAATCCGGGAAGAGAATGGGACAGGGTCTTAAATGAATATTGCCGTGGTGAAAGGGCAAGACCGGCATGGGGAATATCGACAGCGGACTTTCACGAAGATGGTGGTGCGGGTGAAAAACTGGGGAATTTCCCAACCACCTTTCTGTTGAAGGAATTTTCCAGGAAAGGTGTGTTAGAGGCCATGGAAAATGGCCGCATGTATTGTTCCAGGGGTGATAGTCGGGTCTGGCCAAGGTTGGATTCCTTTAACGTTTTTGGAAAAGATGGCAGAAAGACCTTTATGGGAGAAACGCTGACCACCGCCCATTTCCCGATTATCAAATTCAGCATCTCTTATACTACCGGGAAACAAACCCCAATAAACCTCTTACTTATCCGAGGAGGCAAACTGATACATACATTTAAAGGTGAAACTCCCATGGAAGTGGAATATGTAGATAAGGAAGCGCCTCACGGGGAGATGACCTATTATCGCCTGATGGATGCAAGAAAGCATTTAACCTCTAATCCCATATTCGTTACATATAATCCACTTTCTTTAAGTGATTAGAAGTAACAAACCATTATTTATATGGACGCTATTTTCTTATTTTTGGGCTAGGCAGCCGATTCAAGAAGGATTTTTTGTCAAGGTTCATTTTCACCTTGACTACGCCGTATTATCGTCACAATGAAACTATTGCCATCGCAAAGCAGCTTAAAGCGCTGGGAATAGATGTTAAGCTAAAAATGTTGTGGTTTAATTTTCAAATTGCGTGTAACAAGACAGGTATAGTTCGCTAAATGGAAAGGATGGGTTTATGAAATTGTTACGGATATGCCTTACAATTATTATGACATCCATACTTTTGACTATGGCACTGCCGGCAAAGGCGGAAGATGCGCTTCGTATCGTTTACAACGTCGGGGTGGCTCCTTTGAAATTCGAAGACGAAACAAAACGCCCTCAGGGGCTTTTCCCTGACATATGGAGGCTCTGGGCCAAAAAACCGGCAAAAAAATACAATTTGTAAAGACCGACACCTTTGGCGAATCAATTGATCTTCTCAAAAGCGGGCAAGTACATCTGCACGCCGGCCTTTTCAAAACAGCGGAACGAGAAAAATTTTTAGCATATTCCGAACCCATATTGAAGCTTAACTACTATGTTTTCACTCACCCCATGGTACGACCGATAGCCTCGCTGGAACAGACATCCGGACTAATCATTGGAGTTCAGAGGGGAGGCTTCACCGAAAGATTTGTCCGTTCAAAAGTTCCCCCAAACGCCATTGCAATTTACAACAGCTTCGAGGATTTGTTCCGTGCCGCACTAAGAGGTGAGATCAAAGCATTCATATCCACCGAGCTCAGTTTGTTCTATTTTCTAAACAAAAATCGATTAGGCAATATGTTTGGATATCACAAGGACACCCCTCTTTTTTCACAGGTTTATTACACGGCTTCCAGCAAAGAAAACCATGAGCTCATCCCCACGGTCAACCGCGGCTTGCGAGCCATCCGTGATGAAGAAAGAAAGCAGCTTGAAGACAAATGGATTGTCAAAACCGCCAGGGAGATCCCAGCCGACCTTATCGTCCTTTTAACAGATAAAGAGCGGGATTTTCTGTCCAAAACAAAACAGATAACCGTACACAACGAGATGGACTGGGCCCCGTTCAATTTTAACGAGAAGGGCACATCCAAAGGGTTTTCCATCGACTATATGAAGCTTCTTGCCCAAAAAACCGGGCTTGAAATACAGTTTGTCCATGGACCATCCTGGGATGAATTTCTGGAGATGATGAAATCGGGCAAGCTCGATCTGATGCTCAATATCGCAAAAAGTCCTGAGCGTGAACAGTATCTGGAATTTACACCCCCCTATGTCGAGATGATTCAGATGCTCTATACCCGCGATGATTTCCCCACAGTGACATCCATCGAAGACCTCTATGGCAAACGTTTCGCCGTGCCGACGGGCTTTTACCTCCATGAAGTGCTGAAAAAATATCCGCAAATCCAAATCGTGGAAGTGGAAAACACCACGGAGGCCATCCACGCCGTTTCCATTGGTAAAGCCGATGCGCTGTTCGATCTTATGCCGGTTGTCAACTACATTATTGCCCAACTGCAGATAACAAACCTCAAGGTCGGGGAAGAGCTTGGCATTATTGAAAGCAAACCGATACCGCTGCATGTTGCCGTACGCAAGGATCTGAAGGTACTTGCCGGCATCCTCGAAAAAGGGATGGCCCTCATTACCGATACGGAAACACGGATTCTGCACGATAGATGGCTCGGTAAAGCCGTCACCCCTGAAAAAAAATTAAGATTGACCAACGCGGAACGAAGCTGGCTAAAAGCACATAAAAAAATCCTGCTCGGCCCGGACCCCTCATGGCCGCCATTCGAGCGGCTGGATAGCGACGGTCATTATACAGGCATCGCATCGTGCTTTGTGAAGCGGCTCAACGGGCGGCTTGATATCGACATGAAACCGGTGACGGGTTTGACATGGTCTCAGGTACTCAGCAAGGCAAAACAGCGTGAAATCGATGTCATCCCATGTATTGCCCGTACCCAGGAACGGGAGAAATATCTGCTGTTCACAAAACCATACCTGAAATTCCAGTCGGTCATCGTGACCCGGGAAGATGCACCGTTTATCAGCGGTCTGCCCGACCTCAGCGATAAACCTGTGGGGGTCGTACAAGGATATATTACACACGAGGTGATAGGACGAGACTACCCTATGATCAAGCTCAAAACGTATTCAACCGTTGAGGAGGGACTCCGGGCTGTGATCGATAAGGATATCGTCGGTTTCGTGGATAATCTCGCTTCCATTACGTTTACCATCAGGCAAAAAGAGCTGGAAAAGATCAAGGTGGCCTCGACCACAGAATATACATTTGATCTTGCCTTCGGTGTTCGTCCGGATTGGCCGGAGCTGATACCCATACTGGAAAAAGGTCTTCAGACCATCACCAAGGAGGAAAAAGCGTTGATCTACGATCGCTGGATCAACATTCAGTTCGAGAAAACCGTGGATTGGGGTTATATCAGGAATGTTGTTCTCATTATCTCCGCTTTTGCTGTGTGCATTATTATCGTGTTCCTCTTATGGAACAGAAAACTGTCTAAAGAAGTGGCCGAACGCAAGCGAGCAGAGAAGGCTTTGACAGAAGCAAAAGAACGTCTCGGTCTCGCTCTCAGTTCGGCCAAAATGGGGAGCTGGAATTATCTTATTTCAGAGGGCCAGCTCGAATTCGATGAGGAAAAAGAACGCCTCTACGGTATCAAACCGGGGAAATTCGGTGGCACTCTTGAGGCATGGTTCGCCTTCATCCATCCGGAAGATGTCGAAAAGGTTGTCGCGAACGTTCAGGCCGTTATGAAAAGCGGTGACCGGTACGACGATGAGTACCGAATTATCCGTCCGAACGGTGACCTCCGTTATCTTGTAACCCATGGTGTGTTTTTCTTCGACTCAGAAGGTCAGCCTGTTCGCGCGACGGGATTGACTTGGGATATCACTGAACGCAAACAGGCGGAAGACAAGTTGCGTCAGAATATGGAGGAACTCGAACGGTTCAGCAAGCTATCAGTCGGCCGCGAGGAGCAGATGATCAATCTCAAGGAAGAAATCAACGAACTTCTGCGAGGATCGGGACAGCCGGATAAATATAAGATCGTTACTTGATTAATATAATTTTTTAGAAGCCCATACGAAATGCATATTATGCCTCTAAAAGAAAGATCAACAAAAAAATGGCTGCTACCCTTCATTACGAAACTCAGGAGTAAAATATGAAATTAACCCGCATGGACTCGCAAAAAGTTATAACATGCTCATATGTCATCTCGTGCAGCGTGAGAAATCCGGGATAGATCAATAGGGGATAGGTTATGATTCGGAAATGCGTCGTCATATTGTTTTTGGCTCTCCTGTTTCATGTGGAGTTTCTTGGGATCTCGTGGGCAAAGAATGATCAGATTAAAATCGGGGTTCTGGCAAAAAGGGCCCCTGAGATTTGTTTGAAAAAATGGGGGCCTACAGCCGAGTATCTATCGAAGAGAATACCGGGCAAGAAATTTATTGTAGTACCCATCGACTTCGGGGGAATCTACTCTTTTGTTGAAAACGGGAAAGTGGATTTTATCCTTGCCAATCCTTCGTTCTATGTGGAATTGGAATACAGGTATGGCGCCAACCGGATCGCGACATTAAAAAACCTGCGCACAGAGGGCGCTTTTACCGAGTTTGCGAGTGTAATTTTCTGTAAGGTGAACCGGGTCGACCTTAGGCAATTGACGGACATTAAAGGTAAAACATTCATGGCCGTCAAGGAGACCTCATTGGGAGGGTGGCGGATGGCCTGGCGGGAGTTCAGCGAACTTGGGATTGATCCGCATCATGACTTTAAAGCGCTTAGCTTCGGAGGAACCCACGACGCCGTCGTCTATGCTGTGAGAGATGGAATAGTCGACGCCGGGACAGTCAGAACCGATACACTCGAGCGGATGCAGGCCGAAGGGAAAATCGATGTTAAAGACTTTTACGTGATTCCATACCACGGCGAGAAAGTAACAGGTTTGCCTTTTCTTCATTCAACGCGTGCATACCCGGAATGGCCAATGGCAAAAGTCAAACACACGCCCGATGCCCTGGCACAAAATGTGGCCGTTGCCCTGCTTGAAATGCCGGCGGATTCCGATGTCGCCAAAGCCGGGCAATGTGCCGGCTGGACAATCCCTTTGAATTATCAACCGGTGCATGAGTGCTTAAAAGAATTAAAAGTCGGTCACTACAAGGATATTGGGAAGATAACCCTGTCTGATGTCATTCGCATGTATTGGCATTTGATCATGGCATTTTTTGTTCTGTTTATCGGAACGATTGTGTTCCTGGGGATTATTCTCAAATTAAACAGAACTATAAACATATCCCACCGGAAATTGGAATCAGAAATTGAGAAGCGAAAAAAGGCCCAAGAGGCCCAAAGGGAGAATGAAAGGCGTATAAAGACCATGCTGGACACCGTAAATGCCGGCATTGTAGTTATCGATCCTGAAACCCGTGTAATAGTTGAGGCTAATCCTGCTGCAGTGAAAATGATCGGTTCTTCCCGACAGGAAATTGTGGGAAGGCAGTGTCATAAATACATTTGCCCGCCGGAAGAAGGTCAATGTCCCATCATGGATCTGGGGCAGGACATTAACAATTCGGAACGTATTTTACTGACGGCCGACGGTAATCAGGTATCGATTCTCAAAACCGTGGCTCCTGTTATACTGGCCGGGAAAAAACAGCTGCTCGAAAGTTTTGTGGATATTACTGAACGCAAGCAGATGGAAGAATCCTTAAATGAGCGTGTCGAAGAACTGGCAAAGGCACGCCGGACCATGCTGAATATGATGGAGGACCTGGACGAGGAGAAGATAAAAGCTGAGGCCGCTACACAGGCTAAAAGCGACTTTCTGGCCAATATGAGTCACGAAATACGTACCCCCATGAACGCTGTTATAGGCATGGCCCATCTGGCGCTTCAAACGGAGCTTACCCGGAAGCAGGAGGACTACATGATGAAGATCCAGCTTTCTGCCAATTCTCTTTTGGGGATTATCAATGACATTCTGGATTTTTCCAAGATAGAGGCAGGAAAACTGGAGATGGAATCTGCGGACTTCAGCCTGGAGGATGTCCTGGACAATGTCTCAACGGTAGCTGGCATAAAGGCTCAGGAAAAGGAGCTTGAATTCCTTCTGAACACGGGGCAGGATATACCCATGGCCCTGGTGGGGGACTCCTTGAGGTTAGGCCAGGTGCTTATCAACCTGTGCAACAATGCAGTCAAGTTTACTGATACCGGAGAGATCGTGATCTACACTAAACTGGTAAAGCAGGAAAAAGAACAGGCCACGCTTCAGTTCTCTGTTCGGGACACGGGCATTGGTTTAACCAAGGAGCAGAAAGGCAACCTCTTTCAGGCCTTTTCCCAGGCCGACACATCCACAACCAGAAAGTATGGGGGGACCGGTCTGGGTCTGACCATCAGCAAGAAGCTGGTGAACATGATGGGAGGTGATATCTGGGTTGAGAGTGAGCCGGGTAAATGGAGCGAGTTTTTTTTCACAGCCACCTTTGGCTTAGGAGAGAAGGTGCCAAAGAGACGACTTGAACCGTCGCCTGATCTGCGTGGTATGCGTGTTTTGGTAGTGGATGACAATGATTCCTCCAGGGAAATCTTGCAGAGACTCTTAGAGTCCATGAGCTTTGAGGTCTCGTTGGCAGCCTCAGGAAAAGAGGGGATAGCCGAGTTGGAGAAGGCTGCAAAGGATAACCCTTGTGAATTGGTACTCATGGATTGGAAGATGCCGGAGATGAATGGAATTAAGACATCAAAAATCATCAAGACCCATTCTGATCTTTCCAGGATTCCCAAGATCATCATGGTGACGGCCTATGGTCGGGAAGAGGTAATGAAGCAGGCAGAAAAGGTCGGTCTGGATGGTTTCTTGGTCAAACCGGTGAGCCAGTCGATGCTTTTTGATGCCATTATGCAGGCCTTTGATAAGGATGTGGAAAGACGATACATAGCTAAGAAGGCAGGAATGAAGGACGAGGAGGCGTTAAAGCAGATCCGGGGCGCACGAATTCTTCTGGCTGAAGACAATGAGATCAACCAGGAAGTGGCCCGGGAGATTCTGGAGCAGGCGGGACTGGTTGTTACCATTGCCAATGATGGTAAAGAAGCGGTTGAGAAAGTAATACAAAGCACGGGAGAAGGAGAAATACCTTTTGATGCTATTCTCATGGATATCCAAATGCCGGTGATGGGGGGATTTGAGGCAACGGCCGAGATACGAAAGGAAGAGCGTTTCAAGGATCTGCCTATTATAGCCATGACCGCCCATGCCATGGCCGGAGACCGGGAGAAGAGCCTTGAGGGGGGCATGAATGATCATGTGACCAAACCCATAGACACTGATCAGCTATTCTCTGCCCTGGTGAAGTGGATTAAGCCCCGTGAACGTGATTTTCAACCTGCAGAGAAGGAGGTTCCGAAGGAAATCGTTGAAGAAGTGAGCGAGATAGAGGTGGAAGAAGAGATCTTGCCTGCTGAACTACCTGGAATTTCAATTAAGTCCGGACTTTCCACGGTCGGATGGAACAAAAAGCTTTACAGGAAGCTTCTTGGTAAATTCTTAGAGAGCAACAAGGACGTGGTGAGTGAGATTAAAAAAACTCTTCAAGAGAGTGATATGGAAACGGCGGCCCAATTGGCACACACGGTGAAAGGGGTATCAGGGAATCTTGGCGCTGAGGAATTGTTTCCCGTCGCCGGAGATTTGGAGAAGGCGATCAAGCAGGGGGAGACGGATTCACTGGATTCTCTTTTGGAGAACTTCGAAACCCATCTCAATGTGGTTATGAATGGTATCCAGACACTTGAGGAGAAGGAGGCTGACAAGGAGGAAGAGAAGGCGCCTGTTGGTGAAGCTCAGATCGACATGGATAAAGTGAAGCCGCTGGTGGTAGAGTTATCTTCTCTTCTTGAGACCAATATCACGGAAGCCATGAATCGATTGGAAGATTTAAAAGGATATCTTGAAAATTCCTCGGTGTGGGAAGAATTCAAACAACTTGAAAACCATATTGATGGATTTGATACGGATAATGCCATGGAAAGTCTGAAAAC
Source organism: Deltaproteobacteria bacterium (assembly GCA_030603465.1). Taxonomy (GTDB): domain Bacteria; phylum Desulfobacterota; class Syntrophia; order Syntrophales; family UBA2210; genus JAFGPZ01. Next base: position 3,767 of record JAUVXT010000021.1, on the reverse strand, counting down.
CATTGCTCAGGCTCTCAATATTTCTCTATGGGAAGGTTAAATTCATCCTTTTATAAAATCTATATGGACCGATGCAGGAGGTTTAAAAATGGCAGATAGTTCAGGCAAACATAAGGTACTAATCGTGGATGATACACCTGAAAACATTCAGATTCTCATGGAAACCCTGAAGGATGAATATGCAATTGTGGCAGCCATCAATGGCCAAAAAGCACTGCAGATGGCTGCGGCAGACCCTGTTCCTGATCTTATTCTCCTGGATATCATGATGCCTGGACTTGATGGTTATCAGGTGTGCGAAAAATTGAAGGCTGATGATAAGACTAAGAACATTCCCGTGATCTTTGTAACCGCTATGACGGAAGAAGAGGATGAGCAGAAAGGACTTGAACTGGGCGCTGTAGATTATATCACCAAACCTTTTCGGCCTAGCCTGGTTAAATCCAGGGTGCGAAACCATGTAGAGCTTAAACGTTATCGTGATCACCTGGAAGAGCTTGTTAGGGAGCGCACCAAGGAGCTTGTTCTTACACAGGATGCAACGATCAACAGTTTGGCAACCCTTGCGGAATACAGGGATCCGGAAACCGGCGGACACATTAAGCGTACCCAGAATTACGTAAAAGCGCTTTCCATAAAACTGAAAGACCACCCCAATTTCAACGGGTTTTTTAATGATGATACCATTGATCAATTGTTTAAATCAGCACCTCTGCATGACATTGGAAAGGTGGGCGTTCCAGATCATATTTTACTAAAGCCTGGCAAGCTAACCGATGAAGAATTCGAAGAGATGAAAAAACATGCCGCTTACGGGAGTGACACCCTGTTCCGTGTTGAACTGGAACTGGGCGCCGACGTGGCTGGTATGTCTTTTTTAAGTTTCGCAAGGGAAATTGCCTATACCCATCATGAAAAGTGGGATGGCTCCGGCTATCCTCAGGGATTAAAAGATGGAGAGATCCCCATCTCGGGTCGATTGATGGCACTTGCTGATGTGTACGATGCTCTCATTAGTCGCCGGGTCTATAAATCTCCCTTTACACATTCCAAAGCAGTAGAGATTATCACCGAAGGAAAAGGCCAACATTTTGATCCTGACATGGTGGACGCCTTTTTAGAAATTCATGAAGAATTCCGGCAAATAGCCATTGAATATGCCGACCACGACGAAGAACGGGAGTCCCTGGCCAAATAGATGTTTGACAGACAGATCAGAAATAACTCAATCTGTCTGTCAAACCGTTGTTGAAAAAACGATCCTCTAAGATCCAAAAAAATGAATCTCCTCGCCCTTACGGGACGTGGAGATTCATTCAAACAGCCTTGACGCGTCGAAATAATACCGCGCTTGCAACTCAATGCGGTAATCATTCTGTTTTTCACCGAATTCGGAGTTGTCAGGTCCTTCAAGGAAAGCCGCCTTCATACGCAATTCCAGGTTGGTGATTCCCGTATAGACGATCTCGGGAGAGAGGGAAAAGCTTCCATCATTAATGTTATAAATGGATGTGATCGATGGTGTAAAGTAGAGAATATCGAAAGGCTCTTTCTGAGAGATGCGCAGATAAAGATAGTCCCTCATGGGATTGGGTCTTCCGTAACTGCCCTTGGCCATTGTAGTTGCTTTTCCCAGCAGAGCGTCATTTCCTGTCGAGAAATACGTCGCGTAACCATTGTCCACGAGACCGAAGAAACCCTCCATCTCTTCGCCCGTATATCCCGTTCCGTTCCGGTAATATTCGCCAATAATCGTCGTGTCGGATGCAGTGAGATATCTGATGCCGAAAAGATAACTCTGGGCATCATAGATGGACTCTGTCTTGTTTCCGCTCCCGTCGATCGTCTTTCGGCTGATATTATCAATGTAGGCAAATTCACCGTGAATCTCGAAATTTGACGTTACATTCCGGGAGAAGTCGGCGCCAAAGCGCACCGGTTTGCTGTTTCCCGTTAAGAACATGAAATCTATGTCCGTATCATAGAGAAGGAAATAGACCTTCCCTCCATAATTGATGTTATTTTGCTCGCCGAATTCACCATTTACATGCTCATAGACTGGAATCACAACGGGAGTGACAGATATGGATTGCAACGGTCCGGAGAAACTCTTTATATAATCTGCAGACGCCATGACATATCCCTCAAGGGCCAGATCGGGGTCATCGGGATTTTTCGACCGTCCTACAAATGCAACGGGGTTCCACGCGTATCCCTTTCCCCACTTCAATGCCTTTTTGCCGATACTGAAATTTAACATGGAAGATGGATTGATGGTAAGGTAGCCTTCATCGATGTCCACATCCGTTTTGGGATTGATATCCGATTCAGTTTTCGTGATATTCGAGCGGATATAGACCTCTGAAATCCCTTTACTGTATCCCCCGTTCATTGACAACTTGAAGTTGTATTCATCTAAATAATCTTTCTCAGACCGGTTGTAAAAATTGAGTTTATAGAAGGCGGCATCATGGTCAAGGGCAAAAATCTTCGGCAGTACTTCGAGGTAACCTCCGAGGGTGTAAGGTTTCTTTTCAATTTCCTTTTCTATCTCCGACATATCAAAGGAATAGTCGTCCTGCGCAAAGGCAAACAGAGGCACAAGGATCAGAATTAACGTTAGAAATTTTATTGATTTCATTTGTCTGCCTCTGCCAGAGTCGTTTTCCACCGTCAGTGCGTAGCGTACCCATTCTGTGGGCACAGAGGCCCCACGCTACGTTTTTTACTAAGCAAGTCACTTCATACTATCAGCGGAGTGAGTCAAGATTCGGCATGAAGGTCATGGTAAAGACCTCGTCATCCAGTTCCCGCGCCTTTATCTTCGCGAAGATCATAACGGACTTGTATCCCTTGTAGAGGGGACTGTCGGTTTCGATTACCGCCGGCCGCACGATTCCGTCGCCGAAATCCTTGATATTTTTATAGTAGATGGTCTTCACTAACATGGAGGTTTCGGTAAGGCATTCGATCCTGACGGGGACGAGCTTTTCCTTATGCACCCACATTTTCAGCTTGTCATAGGCGACGGTCTTTGTCTTTGCCTTCAGGTGCAGGATGTATTCACCGCCGGTATCCTCCATCTTTTCGACGTTGTATTCGGACGTGTAATCGAGCCGCAGTATGTCGGAGTTGTTGAATACGCCGCCGACCACGGACTGTAGACTGGTGATACGGATCGGCTTTCCCACATTCGGGATATAGAGCCACATATTTTCACCCAGGCGGAGAGTGCTTCTCCCCTTCTCGCTTGCCGGTGAGATAAACAGGGCGGCCACCTTGTCTTTGCCCTTCTTTACGGTGAATAGTATAAACTCCTTCTCTTTGCCGTTCGGTTCGATATTGATCAGTTTTTTGTATGATTCGTAAGAGTCGGGGTTCAGGTTTCTGTCAACCTGCAAGAGAAGACTGTTCCCGTCCACCGCCATTGCCGGAGAGGCAAGAAGCAGCAGCAATATGGCTGTTATGATTTTTCGCATGGTAATAGCTCCTTTTTAGACATGTCTTAGTGCTTCAATCGGCTCCATTTTTGATGCCTTGAAGGCGGGCTGGAGGCTTGCCGCTACGGAGACTAAAATGACGGTCACTGAAACCATGAGAATGTCGGCTATGCTGACATGTGGCGCCAGCAGCAGCCCGGTCTGCCGTCCGAAGTTGAAGGTGATATGGGAGATGTTCAATATGTATATTATTATGCATCCTATCGCATCCCCTATGAGCGCTCCGAAGATGCCGAGAGAAAGCCCCTCAAGAACAAACATGGAAAG
>JAUVXT010000033.1 GCA_030603465.1 Deltaproteobacteria bacterium | reverse complement strand
CCCAGTTTCTTATACATGGAAAGGCCCGTACCTGCAGGGATCAATCTTCCCATGATTACGTTTTCTTTAAGACCTCTCAAATAGTCTATCTTGCCTGCCATGGCTGCTTCAGTGAGCACACGGGTTGTCTCTTGAAAGGATGCCGCGGCTATAAAGCTGTAGGTACTGAGAGAGGCCTTTGTAATTCCCAGGAGTACCGGTTCGCCTCTGGCAGGTTTGCCGCCATCTGCAACGACCCTCTCGTTTTCTTCTTCAAAGACATTCCTGTCCACCTGTTCATCTGAAAGAAAAGAGGTGTCACCGGAATCAGCTACCCTTACTTTTTTGAGCATCTGGCGCACAATAATTTCAATATGCTTGTCATTAATTTTGACGCCCTGAAGCCTGTATACTTCCTGCACTTCATCTACCAGATATTTTGCCAATTCTTTTTCACCCTTAATGCTAAGTATATCATGAGGATTGCTTGCTCCATCCATAAGGGCTTGACCGGCTACGATCCTGTCGCCTTCCTGGACACTTACATGCTTCCCTTTGGGTATCAGGTATTCCTTAGGTTCACCCACCTCGGGGGTCAGAATCAACCGCCTCTTCCCCTTTAAATCATCACCATAGGAAATCGACCCGTCGACCTCGGCAATGACGGCATGCTCCTTCGGTTTTCTGGCTTCAAAAAGTTCAGCCACACGCGGGAGACCTCCCGTAATATCTTTGGTTTTGGTGGTTTCTCTGGGAATTTTTGCAAGAATATCACCAGCCTTTATAAAATCACCCTCTGAGACAACAATATTTGCCGCCACAGGCAACATATATCTTCCCCTTACTCTACTACTAGCCCCCGATGCCTTGGCGGTTTTCCCCGTTTCGTCTTTAATGGAAACCCTGGGGCGCAAGTCCAGATTTCTGTACTCAACAATAACCTTCCTGGAAAATCCAGTAACCTCATCAACCTGTTCCTGCATTGTCTTTCCTTCAATAATATCTCCGTATTTAACCGTGCCGTCCGTATCAGACAATATGGGTATGGAGAAGGGATCCCACTCTGCGATCAGTTCCCCCTTTTTGATGCTTTGACCCTCGGGGGCTTTTAAGCGGGCTCCGTAGGGAACGGGATATTTTCCACGGTTTCTCCCCTCTTCGTCGAGAACGTGGATTTCCCCGTTTCTACTCATAACAATAACATCATTTTCTCTATTTTGTGCCACGCTAAGATTTACAAAATTCAAGGTACCATCGTGTCTCGCTTCCAATGTGGAGTGTTCATCGAACTTCGCCGTTCCGCCAATATGAAAAGTCCTCATTGTCAGTTGTGTTCCGGGCTCGCCTATGGATTGAGCGGCGATGATACCCACCGTTTCTCCCATTTTAACCATGTGCCCGTGGGCCAGATCCCTTCCGTAACACTTGGCACAAATGCCCTGTTTGGACTTGCAGGTAAGCGCCGATCTTATGAGGATCTGTTCAAGTCCCGCTTTTTCGATCTTCTCTGCCTTTATTTCATCGATCTCCTGACCCGCCTCTACCAGAATCTCTCCCGTAAAGGGATCTGTGATATCTTCCAGCGCCACTCTCCCGAGGACGCGCTCACCCGCCGTCTCTATGATTTCGCCGCCCTCAACAAGGGCAGCAACATAGATGCCGTCAATTGTGCTACAGTCATCTTCGGTAACGATGCAGTCCTGCGCCACATCAACGAGTCTTCTCGTAAGATAACCGGAATTTGCCGTCTTTAAGGCCGTATCGGCCAGTCCCTTCCGCGCGCCGTGAGTGGAAATAAAATATTGTAGGACAGTAAGACCCTCTCTGAAATTCGCCGTAATGGGCGTTTCAATAATCTCTCCGGAGGGTTTTGCCATTAATCCCCTCATCCCGGCAAGCTGCCGGATCTGGGCTGCACTGCCCCTTGCCCCGGAATCGGACATCATGTAGATTGGATTGAAGCTTTCCGTTTTTACGCTCCGGCCGTCTGGCCCTACAACTTCTTCGGTTCCAACATCTCTGAGCATTTCATCGGCCACACTCTCCGTTGCATGAGCCCAGATATCAATTACTTTATTGTAACGCTCGCCATCTGTAATCAAACCATCCATGTACTGATTCTGGATTTCCCGGACATCATTCTTTGCTTTGTCAACGATCTGATTCTTGCTCTCAGGGATTGTCATATCATGAGAAGCGATAGACAAACCCGAACTGGTGGCATATTCGAATCCAAGATCCTTCAAACGGTCCGCCAGAATAACTGTTATCTTGGCCTCGCATGTACGATAAGTGTAATCGATGAGATTGGCCAGCTCCTTTTTATTCATCACTTTATTTACATGGCTAAAGGAAATCTCTTCGGGTATTATCTCGTAAAGCAACACCCTTCCTACCGTTGTATCTGTCATTTCCCCGTCAATTCTTACCTTTACTTTGGCATGCAGATCCACAACTTCGGAATCGTAGGCCCTTCTTGCCTCATCGAAGCTGGAAAAGACCATTCCCTCGCCCTTTACAAACGCCTTCGATCTCGTCATATAATATATCCCAAGGACAATGTCCTGGCTGGGAACAATAATGGGTTTGCCGTTAGCGGGAGAGAGTATGTTATTGGTTGACATCATGAGACATCTCGCCTCCACCTGGGCTTCGATCGATAGAGGCACGTGCACGGCCATCTGATCGCCGTCAAAATCCGCGTTGAAAGAAGAACATACAAGGGGGTGAAGCTGAATAGCCTTTCCTTCAACAAGAACAGGCTCAAATGCCTGGATACCGAGCCTATGCAGCGTTGGGGCACGGTTTAGCAAAACGGGGTACTCTCTCACAACCTCATCAAGGGCATCCCACACTTCAGGTTCTTCCCTTTCAACCATCTTTTTGGCGCTCTTGACGGTTGTGACATAACCCCTCTCTTCAAGTCTGTTATATATGAAAGGTTTGAAGAGCTCCAATGCCATTTTCTTCGGAAGGCCGCACTGATGCAATCTCAAATCGGGACCCACAGTGATAACCGATCTTCCGGAATAGTCCACCCTCTTTCCCAGGAGATTCTGTCTGAACCTCCCCTGCTTTCCCTTAAGCATATCCGACAGAGATCGGAGCGGCCTCTTGTTAGAGCCCGTCACGGCCCTTCCCCTTCGACCATTGTCAAAAAGAACATCCACAGCCTCTTGAAGCATTCTCTTTTCATTTCTGATAATAATTTCAGGAGCGCTCAGCTCCAGAAGACGCCTCAGCCGGTTGTTCCTGTTAATAACTCTTCTGTATAGATCATTGAGATCAGAGGTGGCAAAACGCCCCCCATCCAGAGGAACGAGCGGCCTCAAATCAGGCGGAATGACGGGTAAAACTGTCAGGACCATCCACTCGGGTCTGTTCCCCGATTTCTTCAATGTTTCAATAACCTTCAATCTCTTTACAAGCTTTTTTCTTTTCGTCTCAGAAGTAATATCCTTAAGCTCTGCCCTCAACTCCGCATCGAGCTCCTCCAGGTTGATCTCTTCCAGGAGTTTTCTGATGGCCTCGGCCCCGATACCGACTTCACAACTGTCTTCGCCGTATTCCTCTTTTATTGTGAAGTAGTCTTCTTCGGAAAGAAGTTCCTTCTTTTTTAAAGGAGTGTCCATGGGATCAATGACGATCCACGATTCAAAGTAGAGAACCCTCTCCAGTTCCTTCAGCGTTAAATCCAGCGCATTACCTATCCTGCTGGGCAGACTCTTTAGAAACCAGATATGCGCGGCAGGCGCCGCCAGCACTATATGCCCCATTCGCTCCCTGCGAATTTTAGATTGGATAACCTCTACACCACATTTCTCACAAACCATCCCTCTGTGTTTCATCCGCTTATATCTACCACAGAGGCACTCATAGTCCTTGACGGGACCGAAAATCCTCGCGCAAAAGAGGCCGTCCCTCTCGGGTTTAAAGGTCCTGTAATTAATAGTCTCCGGTTTCTTCACCTCTCCGCTGGACCATGACATTATCTTTTCCGGTGAGGTCAAAGATATCTTTACTGCATTAAATTTTATCGGATCCTTAGGTTTTTCGAAAAAACCATAAATATCTTCCACTGGATATAACTCCCCTTACAATTGCTAAATATCTTGTTAATGGTTATCAAGTGCTCTCGATGAGCTCTACATCGAGGGCAAGCCCTTGCAGTTCCTTGACGAGAACATTAAAGGATTCCGGCAATCCAGACTCAAGCACATGTTCCCCCTTTACTATGGCCTCATACATCCTTGTTCTACCGGCCACATCATCCGATTTGACGGTGAGGAATTCCTGCAATGAATAGGCAGCCCCATAAGCCTCGATCGCCCATACTTCCATCTCACCGAGCCTCTGCCCGCCGAACTGTGCCTTCCCACCGAGAGGTTGCTGGGTAACGAGAGAATAAGGCCCGATCGATCTGGCGTGGATCTTATCATCCACCAGGTGATGGAGCTTCAGCATATATATCATTCCCACGGTTATTTCCTGATCGAAGGGCTCACCCGTCCTCCCATCAAATAATTTTGTCTGGCCGCTTCCCGGCAAATCGGCCATCTCCAGCATATCCTTTATCTCTAGTTCTTTAGCTCCATCAAAAACGGGTGTGGCCATAGGAATACCATTCTTCAATCTTCCGGTAAATCTTCTAATTTCATCCTCTCCCGCTCCATCTACAAAATCATCGAACGCCGGAGAAGAATAAATCTTCTTCAATTCTTTTTTTATCGACTCGGTGTTGAAATTGTTATCCACAAGGTCTTGGATCTTTTCACCCAGCCCCCTTGCCGCCCACCCGAGATGAGTTTCCAGGATCTGGCCGACATTCATACGCGAAGGAACGCCAAGAGGATTCAGGATTATATCGACCGGTCTGCCATCGACGAAGAATGGCATATCTTCCTCCGGAAGGATTCTCGACAAGACACCCTTGTTCCCATGCCTGCCCGCCATCTTGTCTCCGGCGGAAAGCTTTCTCTTTATAGCAATATAAATCTTAACCAGCTTGATTACGCCCGGAGAAAGTTCATCACCCGTTGTTACCGTTTCTATCCTTTCCTCGAAAAATGTCTCAATAACATCTATTTTTTTCGCGAGATTCGTTAACAGTACCTTTATTTTCTCTTCCGTCTCATATTCACTCAGCCCTATATCCTGCCAGAGATCGAAGGGTATCTTGTTCAATGAATCTTCGGTAATTGTTTCTCCCTTTTTCAACAGGATCTTTCTCTTCCCGGGATCGGACAGTTTCGACGCAGACGTCTTCCCTAAAAGCAAACCGGAAACCTTATCCTTGACACTAGAGGTAATAATCTGAATTTCATCCTCTTTATCTTTAAGGAAGCCTTCAATTTCTTCATCCTCTATCTGCTGGGACCTGGCATCCTTTTCGATGCCTTTTCGGGTAAATACCTTTGCCTCTATGACAGTCCCTTCTATGCCGGGAGGCAGGCGAAGGGAGGTATCTCTCACATCTCCGGCCTTCTCGCCGAATATGGCGCGCAGGAGTTTCTCTTCGGGGGATAGCTGAGTTTCACCCTTTGGCGTAACCTTTCCGACAAGTATATCGCCGGATTTGACGGAAACTCCTATTCTGATAATCCCGCTATCATCCAGATTTCGGAGCGCCTCTTCTCCTACGTTGGGAATATCCTGTGTGATTTCCTCCTTGCCGAGTTTCGTATCTCTTGCTACCGTTTCAAATTCTTCAATATGCACGGATGTATAGATGTCATTCTTTACAACCCTTTCACTTATCAGTATGGAATCCTCATAATTGTATCCCCCCCAGGACATGAATGCCACCATGACATTTCTTCCCAGGGCAAGTTCTCCATTATTCGTGGAAGGTCCGTCTGCTACAATATCTCCACGTTTAACCCTGTCTCCCTTATCCACAATGGGTTTGTGGTTGAAACATGTGTCCTGATTTGAACGTTGATATTTTATCAGGTTATATATATCTACTCCGGTATCACCCTCATCCGTCTCTTCGGCATCGCACTTAACAACGATCCTTGCGGCATCCACATCTACTACAACCCCCGATCTTCGCGCCGCAATAACGGCGCCGGAGTCTCGCGCAACAACGGCCTCCATGCCGGTCCCGACAAGTGGCGTTCTAGGCTTCATCAGGGGAACGGCCTGCCGCTGCATATTGGAACCCATTAACGCGCGGTTTGCATCGTCATGCTCCAGAAAGGGGATCAACCCTGCAGCAACACTGACAAGCTGGCTGGGGGAAACGTCCATTAACGTTACTTCCGTGGGTGAAACTGTAAGATAGTCTCCACTTTTTCGCGTGGTGACAAGCTTTTCTGTAATCCTGCCTGTTGAATCAAGGGGGGTATTCGCCTGCGCGATTCTATGCTCTTCTTCCTCTATTGCGGTAAGATAGCGGACTTCATCGAGGCGTTTCCCGTCCTTTACCACTATGTATGGTGTCTCTATAAAACCAAAATCGTTAACCCGGGCGTAGGTGCTGAGAGAGACAATGAGCCCGATATTAGGACCTTCAGGCGTCTCAACGGGACATATCCTTCCATAGTGCGTATTGTGGACATCTCTTACCTCAAATCCGGCTCTCTCGCGGGTAAGACCCCCCGGTCCAAGGGCGGACAATCGTCTTTTGTGGGTAATTTCAGAAAGGGGGTTTGTCTGATCCATAAACTGAGACAACTGACTGCTTCCGAAAAATTCATTAACTACAGCCGTCACAGGTTTTGCATTTACCAGATCATGAGGCATCATTGTCTCTACGTCGAGGAGACTCATCTTCTCCTTGATGGCACGCTCCATCCTCACCAGACCGATTCTGTACTGATTCTCGATCAGTTCCCCTACCGATCTGATCCTCCTGTTACCCAGGTGATCTATATCGTCAACACTGTATTCGGGAACTCCATCCTTGAGCCTGACAAGATATTTAACGGCCTCCAGAACATCATCCCTTCTCAAGACGGTAACATCCGATGGAACATCAAGGCGAAGCTTATAATTTATCTTAACCCTTCCCACATCGGAAAGATTATAGCTGTCATTATTAAAAAAGAGGCCCTCGAAAAACCTCCGAGCCGTCTCGGGGGTAGGTGGATTGCTCGGCCTTAATCTTCTGTAGATGTCAATAATCGCATCTTCCTCTGTCTCAATTTTTTCCATGAGCAGGGTATTGCGGATATAGGAAGAAGATCGATCCTCATCAAACCGGATCAGTTGAATTTCTCCGATACCCTTTTCGAAAAGTAATTCGACTCCTTCTTCATTTATCTCATCATTACATCCCAGAAGAATCTCATCGGTACCGGGATCTATTATATCGGATATAAGCACCTGACCTGCGAGATAGTCCCTGCCTATCTCCATCCGGCTTATACCTGCCTCCGCTATCTTTTTCATTGCGGTCCGGGTAATTTTCCTTCCCTGTTTTACAATAACCTCGCCAGACTGAGAATCCGTGATATCTTCCGGGGCCCTTTCGCCGACCAGGGAATCACTGACAGAAAGAAAGGGCTTCCCGTCCTCAATAACAACAGTTATGACATCGTGAAAGCACTCAAGCAGTTCCTTGGCGGTATAGCCCATTGCCTTGAGAAGTATCGTTACGGGCATCTTTCTCCTGCGATCGACCCTTGCATATAGCAGATCCTTGGGGTCAAACTCCAGGTCGAGCCAGGAACCCCTTATGGGAATAACCCTGGCCGAATATATCAGTTTGCCGCTGGCATGGGTTTTCCCCTTGTCATGATCAAAGAATATGCCCGGAGACCGGTGAAGCTGACTGACAATTACCCTTTCAGTACCATTTATGATGAAGGTCCCCTTGTCGGTCATCAGCGGGATTTCTCCAAAGTAGATCTCCTGTTCCTTTATATCCCTGATAATCCGCTGATCACCCGTCCGCCCCGTATCAAACACGGCGAGCCTGACCACGATTTTTAAGGGAGCGCCATAGGTCATCCCTCTCTGGACACACTCCTTCACATCATATCTGGCATTTTGTACCGTGTAACTATCAAATTCCAGCGAGCATTTGCCCCCAAAATCCGCAATGGGAAAGACGCTTTTGAAGGCCCCTTGAAGACCATAGTTACCTCTCTTTTCAGGTGCTACGTCGACCTGGAGGAACTTTGCATAGGACTTCTTCTGGATTTCGACAAGATCCGGTATTTCGACCATATTCTTAATACGGCCAAAATCTTTTCTATAATTACCCATAACGATCCTTAAAATGTAATTGATGCCTAAAGTCTATATCTTTCGATTGAAACAGGCAGAATCTATTTAATTTCTACCGTTCCTCCGACCTCTTCTATCTTCTTCTTTATCTCTTCGGCCTCTTCCTTTGATACGCTTTCTTTAATCGACTTTGGCGCACTTTCAACAAGATCCTTGGCCTCTTTAAGCCCCAGGCTTGTGATGGTTCTGATAACCTTTATGACCTGGATCTTCTGAGCACCGAACCCCGTAAGGATAGCATCAAATTCAGTCTGTTCTTCGGCTGCAGCCGCGGGAGCCGCCCCTGCAGCCGCAGGAGCCGCAGCCACAGGGGCAGCGGCGGAAACACCAAATTTTTCTTCCAGCTCTTTAACCAACTCCGAGAGCTCAAGGACAGTCATTTCTTCAATAAATTTTACTACGTCTTCTTTCTTTATCTTCTTTGTTGTTGCCATTCCTTTATATTCCTTCCCGTATATTTAATTTTCTTTTTGTGCCCTGTAGGCGTCCAGAATCCTGACAAACTTTCCAGGAACCTCAGCCAGGACATTGACAAATTGAGCCTGCACTCCAACCATGGTAGAAAGCAGTTTGCCCAGGAGAATTTCCCGACTCGGCAATTCAGCCAGGGTTTTTACCTCTTCCCTGGTTAACAACTTGCCATCCAAAATGCCGACCTTAATCTCCAGCTCAGCATTTTTCTTTGCAAATCCAACGAGTACTTTTGTTGGCTCAACCACATCACCGAAATTCATGATGATTGCCAGAGGACCAGTCAGATATTCATCCAGAGAAGAGAAATCCGTGTCCTTTGAGGCAATCTTCAGAAGATTGTTTTTAACAACCTTCATCTCACTATCACTTCCACGGAGTTCATCTCTCAATTCAGTAATCTGAACAACATTCATCCCACTGTAATCCGCAAGAATAGCCAGCTTCGTGTCCTTTAGTTTATCATGAAGTTCGGAAACAACACGCTCTTTCGTACTTCGATCCAATCCATGGCCTCCTTTCAATACTAGATTTTTTTAAAAACCCGTCATTAAATACATCTTCAAAAATTGTCTCGAAAGTCAGACCGCAATACAGGAAGCAACATTAAACAACTAATTGTCTCGGCAGGCCAACCTTCTTTGTTTAAACACCCTGTACCCGCTGTCTCTGACTTTTTGCTATTTTTTATCCAGCCTTTAAAACATTTCTGATATCCACAGGATCTACCTTAATCCCTGGACCCATAGTTGTTGAGAGGGAAATGGTCTTTAGATATGTTCCTTTACTCGATGCAGGTTTCAATTTGATGATTGTTTCAATCAGCGCCAAAATGTTTTCCATCAATTTATCTACTCCAAAGGAAACCTTTCCAACAGGACTGTGGACGATGCCGGCCTTTTCCACCCTGAATTCAACCTTGCCGGCTTTCAACTCTTGTACCGCATCTTTCACGTCAAAGGTTACCGTTCCCACCTTCGGGTTTGGCATCAAACCGCGGGGACCCAATATCTTCCCCAGCTTTCCAACCTTCCCCATCATATCAGGAGTAGCTACAACTCTGTCAAATTCAAGCCATCCGCCCTGTATCTTCTCGAGCAGATCATCAGACCCCGTTATATCGGCGCCCGCGTCGATGGCCTCTTTTTCCTTTTCTCCCTTCGCAAAAACCAGTACCCTGACCGGTTTGCCCAGACCATGGGGAAGGACTACGCCCCCTCTTACCATCTGGTCCGCATGTCTCGGATTGACACCCAATCGAGCCGCCACCTCAACAGTTTCATCAAACTTCGCCCTTGCGGCCGAGATGACAAGATCCACCGCCTCTGCCAGGGAATAACGCATCCCCGGTTCCACATTCTTTCTAACTTCTAAATAGCTTTTTCCCCTACCAGCCATTATATTACCCCAAAAAAGATTTACTTGATAATTTCAATCCCCATGGACCTCGCAGTCCCTTCCACTATCTTTGCCGCGCCCGCTATATCTATTGCATTCAAATCTTTATACTTTATCTCCGCAATCTCCCTTACCTGTTTGGCGGTTACACTTCCGACTGTCTCCCTCTTGGGATCTCCGGCACCCTTTGCTATCTTGGCCGCCTGTTTCAGGAGCACAGACGCCGGGGGTGTTTTTGTAACAAAAGTAAATGATTTGTCGGCATATACGGTTATCAAAACAGGAATAATCATACCTTCCTGATTTTGCGTCAATGCATTATAGGCCTTACAAAATTCCATTATATTAACCCCGTGCTGGCCTAATGCAGGACCAATAGGCGGTGAAGGGGTGGCCTTCCCCGCCTGAACCTGGAGCTTTATATTCGCTATAATCTTCTTAGCCATTACGATCCCCTTTTGCAGTTATTCGCTGTCCCATTTCTGTTGCTAATTCTGTATAACCTGGATAAAGTCCAGTTCCACCGGTGTCGATCTGCCAAAGATGCTGACGATCACCCTTAATTTACCCTTTTCCGCTTTTACTTCATCCACTATCCCGTCAAAGTTTGTAAAGGGACCATCTATGATCTTAACATGATCCCCCTCCTCAAAACTAATCTTGGGTTTCGGTTTTAAGGTTCCCTCGTCGATTCTGTTCTGCAGCGTCTGCACCTCGGCATCCGATATCGGCGACGGCTTCATGTTTCCCACAAAGCCCGTAACCTTCGGCGTATCCTTTACAATATGCCACGTATCGTCGCTCAATTCCATCCTGACGAGAATATAACCTGGGAAAAATTTTCTTTTTGATGTCTTCTTTTCCCCCTTGACGAGTTCAACTACATTCTCTTCCGGTATCACAATATCGGAAAAATAGTCCTCCATCGCGGTAGACGCTATCCTCTCTTCCAGGGATTGTTTAACCCTGCCTTCGAATCCCGAATATGTATGAACAATGTACCACCGAAAAGCCATGTTTCTAGCCCAAAAACACCTTTATTATTTTGGTAAGGCCGAAATCCACGAGACCGAGGAATAACGACACTATGATAACCACAACAATTACAACCGATGTGGAGGCAAGGGCCTGTTTAGACGTCGGCCACGTTACCTTCTTCAACTCAACCTTAGATTCTATTAAAAACTGCCTTACCTTTTTTATTATTAAACTTACTCTTTCCATTCGATGAACCCGCAAAGACAAAAATGGCAGGCCAGGAGGGACTCGAACCCCCAACACCCGGATTTGGAGTCCGGTGCTCTATCCGTTAGAGCTACTGGCCTGTTTTAATAACATCGATCTACTTAGTTTCCCTGTGAACCGTATGCATTCGACAGAACCTGCAATATTTTTTTAATTCAAGACGATTTTTCGTCGTCCGCTTATTCTTCGTGGTTGTATAATTTCTACGTTTGCACTCATCACACGCAAGAGTAACTATATCTCTCATTTCCAACCTGCTTTCACTTAAATGGAGCCCACGACCAGGATTGAACTGGTGACCTCATCCTTACCAAGGATGTGCTCTACCTACTGAGCTACGTGGGCCGATTATCTGTCCAAGATCAATCTCTTCCACCGTATCCAAAGATGGCTCCCCAAATAATGGAGCGGGAAACGGGATTCGAACCCGCGACCCTCAGCTTGGAAGGCTGACGCTCTAGCCACTGAGCTATTCCCGCCTTCAAAATGGTGGAGGGGGGAGGATTTGAACCTCCGTAGGCTCCGCCGGCAGATTTACAGTCTGCTCCCTTTAACCACTCGGGAACCCCTCCAAATTCTCTCTACCAAATGGAGCTGGCGATGGGACTCGAACCCGCAACCTGCTGATTACAAATCAGCTGCTCTACCGATTGAGCTACGCCAGCAATCTTAAATTAACCTAAATTTCAAAAATCAAGTTCGATGGGCAGCAAAATACCCCGAATCCCGCATTCTCGCCGATACTGGCATCTATAACATCGCATAACAAGCGTATCCCCGCCCGCGCGGGAATTTCAAAGAAAAACCAAATCCGATTTCCACCAACTCACCAAGTTTGGTTACAAAATAACTCGTCTCAATGTAAATACGAAAATGTCAGACTATAGTTTCAATCTGCCTCTTTGTCAAGGAATATTTTGTACATTTACCCAAAAAAAATTACTCTTCTTCCCCGAAAACATCGGCAGAAAAAATGTAGATCCCGGTTCTTTTGTCTCTCCATGCACCGGAAGGAAGGCCCGCCTTATGGCATGTCTCTTCCAGGAATGTCACACTATCCCAATTATGCTCTGCAGCCACCTGCGGCAGGAGCAGACCGGAGCGAAATCCTTTAATGATATAAATTCCATGCCTGCCCACAATAATATCTTCCGCATTTTCTATACCTTTCAATGGTGTCAGGGCCGATACCTCTATGGTCAGATCCGTCATCTCCTCCTTCCTGAGGGGAGGAAACCTCGGATCATCGAAAGCCGCCGCCCTGGCCATTTCGCTTACTGTGGCATGGAGGGGCTTTAATGCCTTGATATGCCCGATACACCCGCGCAGTTGACCGCGCTTTTTTATCGTCACAAAGGCGCCCATCTTTTTCTTCAGTGTATCCGATATTGCTTCAGGCGCCGGCGCCTTGCGGCCGGCAAGTTCGTTTTCTATGCTTTTTCTTGCGATTTCAAGGAGCGCATCCTTATCGGCCTCACTGAGGTCTGAATCAGTTTTGTTCAAATCCTTTTTTTCAGAATGCTTCCCACCGGTTTCATAAAAGACAGCGGCGGCATAGCCGACAACGCTGCCTCTGTCACCCGTCACGTCCCCTGAATTGGCATACTCAAGCACTTTTGACCCGTCGGCGCCCAGTTGTTCCGCTACCATCATAGTCACCGCAATCGGTCCGCCACCGCAGGCCTCACAGGCACCCTTTTCAAGATCCTCCAGGAGACCACCAGGGTCCATCTTTTTCATGTGGTCAAGCACAAGAAAATCCATCTTGACAGTTTTTTCATAACCCTTGAAATGCGACAGATCGGAGCTTCCCACAATGAGGGCATCCTTATCCTTCACCGCTTCTGCGATCGCCCCGGCCAACTCCCTGCACGTTTTTTCATCCTGCACCCCCATGACAACGGGAACAAAGCTGAACTCTCCCAGCGCCACCTGCAGGAATGGCAATTGAATTTCAACAGAATGTTCCTGCCTGTGGGCATCGGGAACAAAGGATATCATCCCGCTCTGAGATCGTATCTTTTCTGCCGTTTCCATATCTACGGGGACAATCCCCAGCGGGGTTTCATAGCCACCCCTGTCATATATGGACGCTCCCTTGAAAAATGCCCTGTGACTGGGGCCTATTACGACAACGGTATCATAAATTTTTCCCTTCAGAAGCCTGTATGCGTGGGCGGCAACCTGCCCCGAATACATATAACCCGCATGAGGCGATACGATGCCGACAACCTTTTCATCCGGCGCCTCAGCGGTTACATTATCTATATATTTTTCTATATCTTTCCTCAGAAGCGCGGGGTTGCCGGGATACCATGATCCAGCTATTGCCGACTTTCTTATTACCTGCTCCATCATTTCGATCCCCTCCCCCATTCCAGGAAACAACAGAATAAAGGGAAATAGCGAGAACAGACAAATAACTATTCTGAAAATTTACCACGCATCCCTATAAAACGATCCTTTACAATCACAGAGTAGTCTATAAACGATTATCCGTTCTGTCAAGATGGCATTCCTATAGAAAACCCTTTTTCTCTGTTTATCAATAAAGATGAACTCGTAAAAGTCAAGATCGGACGGCAAGGTAAAAGGCTCCAAATTGAAGCTCCCCACAACAAGTTGCGGGGAATGAGCTCACTGTTCAGTTCAAGGCGCGCAAATTTTGAGGAATGAGGTGTACTTACGGTACGCCGCAGTGACAAAGGATGCAACGGACCGCAGAAGTTGGACTTTTCACGAAGCCGTCAATAAAAAATATTGACTAAAGCCCTGTATGTTGTATATAAGTTTCACGCTCAAACGTCAGTCAAAAAGGTGAACATTTCCACCAGGAAATGTCAAAATAGAAGCTGGAGGATTACCATGAAAGTCAGAGTAGCAGTAAACGGTTTCGGCAGAGTAGGCCGATATATGGTCAGGGCCTGCATGGGAAGGGAAGATATCGAAGTTGTAGCCATCAACACACGAGGAAAAGCGCAGACCATCTCCCACCTCCTGAAATACGATTCAGTGCATGGAAAGATAAATGCCGAAGTAACAACAGAGGGAGACACGATCATCGTTGACGGCAAGGCGATAAAGGTTACCAACGTGACCGACAGCCTGGCAAATCTCCCCTGGAAGGAACTGGATGTCGACATCGTCATGGACGCGACGGGGAAAT
>JAUVXT010000194.1 GCA_030603465.1 Deltaproteobacteria bacterium | reverse complement strand
GCGAGTATGGGAAATAGATCGAACACATATTCCATATCCTTTTTTATTTCTGCGCTGTCTCTTCTTAGATAAGCCCCCATGTCAAGGTTTTCCAGAACAGTGAGGTAAGGGAAAATGCGGCGCCCTTCAGGTACCTGGCAGATACCCAGGGAGACAATCTTATTGGGACTCATCCCGGTGATCGGTTCATCCATGAAGAGGATTTCCCCCGACCTTGGTGGAACCACTCCACAAATCGCCATCAGTGTTGTCGTCTTCCCGGCCCCGTTCGCGCCTATCAGGGTAATAATTTCGTTCGCAGATACTTCTAAACTGACACCTTTCAGAGCCTGTATATTTCCGTAGAAAGTCTGGATGTTTTCAAGCTTAAGCATCAATATCTTCTCCCAGATAGGCCTTGATCACTGCTTTGTTATTCTTTATTTCCGCGGGTGTCCCCTGGGCTATCTTCTTGCCGTAGTCCACAACGAAGATTCGATCGGAAAGACTCATTACCAGCTTCATGTCGTGTTCTATCAAAAGAATCGATATTCCTTCTTTGTCCCTGATCTGTTTTATTAATTTGTCCAGATCTTCAGTCTCGTGAGGATTCATGCCCGCAGCCGGTTCATCGAGGAGCAGCAAAAAGGGATCGGTTGCCATTGCCCGGGCTATCTCAAGACGTCTCTGGGCTCCGTATGGAAGATTTTTCGCAAATTCGTTGACAAAATCCGAAAGACCGATTTTCTCCAGGATTTGATAGCTGTTTTCAACAACCCTCTCTTCCTCTTTGATCGTAGATCTGTCTTTGAGGATTGCTCCCAGGATTCCCGCACGCATGCGGCAGTGATGGCCGATCATGACATTTTCAAGAACCGTCATATTGGGGAAAAGACGTATATTCTGAAAGGTTCGCGCCAGCCCCCTTTCGGTTACCTTATTTGGTTTTATCCCATTTATCCTCTTGGTTTTCTTTCCCGGCGGAGTTATCAGTATGTCTCCTTCAGTGGGGGGATAGATCCCGGTGATACAATTAAAAAAAGTTGTCTTGCCGGCGCCGTTTGGACCGATAAGAGCGACAATTTCACCACTAATGACATCCAGGTCAAGATCATTTAGCGCTCTCAGACCGCCAAAATCCATGCTCAAATTCTGTACTTTTAGTATAGGTTCCATGCTTAGCTTTTTGTTTCAGCCGTTCCTTTAAATTGGTATATTCTGCGGACATCACTGACTATTCCGCCCGGGCGAAAGACCATCGTTATGACAAGGAGAATTCCGAAGGCGAGCATGCGATATTCGGAAAAAGCCCGGAGATATTCGGGAAGAAGGATGAGGATTAAAGCCCCCACGATAACACCGACAATAGAGCCCATGCCTCCCAGGACTACGATGCACAGTATTATTATCGATTCCCATATGGTAAAACTTGCGGGATTTACAAATGTTGTTTTCGCGGCAAAGAGAACGCCTCCCATGCCGGCCCACGTCGCTCCGAGAGCAAATGCGGTAAGTTTAGTCTTTGCCTTGTCGATTCCCATGGCCTGGCAGGCCGTTTCGTCTTCTCTAAGGGCAATCCATGCCCTGCCTATCCGGGAGTCTTGAAGTCGATTTACAAAAAAGATAGTAAAAAGACAGAGCGCAATCATAATATAATACATGTAAATTATGGCACCGTGGACAGACATGTCCATTCCTAAAAAAGAAGGTCTGGAAATCTGTGCTATGCCACTGGGGCCGAAGGAAAATTCGTTCCAATTTTCCAGAATCAGCCGTATGATTTCACCAAATCCGAGTGTTACAATGGCCAGATAATCTCCCCGCAATCGGAGTACGGGAAAGCCCAAAAGAATGCCAAAGAGGGTCCCCATGCCCGCACCGATGGGAAGTACCATCCAGAAGGTCAGTCCAAAATGATAATTCAGAAGGGCATAGGTATAGGCGCCAACCGCGTAAAAAGCAACGTATCCCAGGTCGAGAAGACCGGCAAGACCAACGACTATATTAAGGCCCAGGCCCAGCATGACATATATTAACGCAGTAATGAGAATATTGGTCTGATACATTGAAAAGACAAAGGGGAATATGCAGGCAAACAGGGCAACAATAATGAGAAACGGTGTATATATCCTTTTGTCCTTCATAACGCGCTGAATCAGGGGCGGTTGATCGCTTTTTTCACCAGCTTCGGCTTTCCTGGTTCCATAGTCCTTCCTTTCAATCATATATCTCCACACCATGGAGATCAGAAACGATCCTGCCCCGACAAGGATCAGGTTATTCCACCGCCACTCGATAATCTTCTCTATAGGATTGACGCGGATCACCATAATGGGAAATGTCAGAAACATGAACCATAAAGAAACGAAGAAAGATTTTTTTATTTCATTGAGTTTGAACAATTTTTCAACCCTGCAAAATTTACGTCACATAGTGGACGTCATGATCTACACTCTATGCCTTTCAGATCGACCGAGTATCCCGGCGGGTCTGAAGATCAGGATAAATACAAGAATGAGAAAGGCAAACACATCTTCGTAATCACTGGATATATATCCCGTCGCGAAGCTTTCCGTCCATCCCAGCACAAAACTGCCCAGGACGGCGCCGGGAATACTGCCGATTCCGCCAAGCACGGCAGCCACAAATGCCTTTATCCCCGCGATAAAACCGACGTAGAAGTTTATCATGCCGACATGAGAGGCGATAAGGACACCTCCGATTGCAGCAGTTGCCGAACCCACAATAAATGTGACAGAAATAACGCGGTCTACATCGACGCCGGTCAGCATGGCCATCGTTTTATCTTGGGAAGTAGCGCGCATGGCCTTCCCGATCCGTGTAAATTTGATCAGAAACGTGAGAATAATCATGACTATGGCGGTGGTTATAACAATAACGATATCGGTCGAGCCTATTATATGGGCGTAGGGCTCCATGAATTCAAAATCGGGAATGAGGTTGGGGAATGGAAGAAAATCCGATGTCTGAGCCAGAAGCACATAGTTTTGAAGAAAGAGAGACATCCCGATTGCGCTGATAAGGGCCGAGAGACGTGGGGCGTTTCTAAGTGGTTTATAGGCAATTTTCTCGACTGTGTAACCATAGGCAGAGGAATATATGACGGCTATCACCCCGGCTATAACTAGGATTGCGAGAGTATTCATGCCCATCATTGTCAGGACGGATATGACAATCAGCGCAGTGAATGCACCGATCATATAGATTTCACCATGGGCAAAATTTATAAGCTCTATAATACCGTAAACCATGGTGTAGCCGAGGGCAATGAGGGCGTATATGCTGCCGCGTGTGAGACCGCCGAGAAACAATTCCAGAAAATAATCCATGTGTTTTTACTCTTTCTGCTCCTTAATTTCACCCCGGAATCCGAGAATTTATCCAGAACAACTAATGCTTAAACGCTTAATAGATCAGGGACAGGCTTTCAGAGCCTGCCCCTGATAGATGAAATTTGGAAAACCTGCGATTCTTTACAGGTTACTTTACTTCTACGTATACGCCGTTTTGCACCTGATATATGGAGAATCCGATACCGATGGCGTCACCCTTGTCGTCGAACTTGATCTTTCCAATGGGGGTTTCCACATATTCCGTCTTCAGCGCCTTCTCGATTGCCTTGTAATCGGTAGAACCCGCTTTGTCTATGGCATTGAGCAGGGCAAGTGTGGCGGCGTATGCTTCCAGGAAGAATGCTCCCGGATCGGCGCCGTATTCCTTCTGATGGGCCTTTTTCGCTGCTATTGCCATGGGATTTTTGGCCGTATCTTTCGGCCCTGTGGCGTAAACACCTTCGGCGTATTTCCCGGCCACTTTTATAAAGGTGTCGTCCTTTACTCCATCGTCAGAAATGAAATGGGTCTTCATCCTTTTTTTACGCATCTGCATCACTATCTTTGATGCCTCCGGGTGATATCCTCCGAATATCACCGCTTCCGCCTTTGATCTTTTTACCTTCTGAACGACGGCGGAATAGTCCACGGCCCCGGGGGTGACTCCTTCGAATAAAACCACTTCGCCCCTGGGATCCTGTCCTATAAAGAGCTTCGCGAATTCCGCAAGCCCCTTGCCGTAGTCACCTTTGTCATGAAGAACGGCGATTTTCTTAACCTTCAGCACGCCGAGGGCATAATCTACCTCAAGCTTTGCCTGTGCGTCATCAGAGGCGATGGTTCGATAAAAATTGGGGTAATTGCCGCTCTGAGTCAGGGGAGGATTTGTTGCCGATGGCGACATGCAGATGATATTTGCATCTTTGTAGATGCTGAGCGCTGCCTTCGTGGCGCCGCTGCAGATATGCCCCATTACCACGTTTACGCCCTGAGAGAGCAGCTTTGTTGCCGTATTGGTGGCAACTTCAGGTTTGCATACATCATCTTCAACAAGGAGCTCAACTTTTTTGCCGTCGATGCCACCCCTTGAATTGATGTCTTTAACGACCAGTTCAGCGGCTTTTACAGAAGGAATTCCGTAGGATGCGAGGTCTCCGCTGTGTGCGCCCGCTACGCCCAGCTTGATTGTGTCGGCGGCACAGGCGGCTCCCGTTATCATCGATACGGAAAAGATAATAAAAACTGCAGTTACAAATAGCTTTCTAATACTCTTTCTCATAATATACCTCTCCTCCTTTTTTTATGGGGTAATCTTATTTGAGCGTAGTTATATAATGCTATTAGGGGGTCAAGTCAAGTTAAAAAACATATGCTATTAAGGAGTTATAACTCTTTTATTCTGTCCGGTTGGTTAGTTGTTCTTTTTTCTGAAAAAGAGTCTTATCGGCACTTGATCGAAGCCCAACTCTTCCCTTATTCTATTTGCAAGATATCTCTCATAGGAAAAGTGAATCGCCTTCGGTTCCCGTACAAAGAATACAAAAGTGGGAGGCTTGACCGAGGTTTGTGTTGCGTAACTTATTTTGTTTGGTCTGTTTCTGTGGCGTGGCGGTGTCAGCTTTGCTGTTATTTCGAAGAGGAGCCTGTTCATAGTAGATGTGGGAACCCTCTTGATATATTGGTCGTAGACGCTGTCTATGCTGTCGAATATTTTGATCATCCGTTGCCCTGAAAGGGCGTAAACCGATATAATGGGAGCTAAATCGACCTATTTGAACCTGTCCTTTACTTGCATTATAGTTTTGAGCAT
>JAUVXT010000207.1 GCA_030603465.1 Deltaproteobacteria bacterium | reverse complement strand
AACCAGGCAGCCCAGTAACGTTACAGCATCATTGCGGGCATGTCTTTAGATTGCAACGGGTTTTTTGAAAACCGCCCCAAAACAGTGTCAAGAACTTTTTTCAAAGAACTTAAAATATATTATGCTGAATAGTTACTAATTTTTTACTGTTATTCGACATCGTTCTTTCATTGAACTGAACAGCGAGCGCATTCCCCGTAGCTTGCTGCGGGGTTAGCGAGCGAATAAAATCAATGATTTTTCTTAACAGTCGGAGATTCCCCGCAGCTTGCTGTGGGGAGCTTCAATTTCTGATAAGGACTTCCTTCGCTTGTGAAGGGAGTATAAGAAAAACGGCCTTGTGAGTCAATGGAATAATGAACACTACATATTCCATGTTTTCTATGGTAATTTCAGGTAACTGATCTGAATTTTGGTTTTGTGTGTTGTGTGCAAAGACACCGTAATCGTCTCCTTTGAAGTCCCGCCCCCTCTTTTTTGACATATAAAAAAAATAATGTTAGACCTTATCACCCTTTAATCAATCCTTTCAGGTTGAAAACCGTGAAAAAAGATTTAGAGTACGAAGTTACTGAACTTATAAAAATAATTGACAGATTAAGATCACGAGAAGGCTGCCCCTGGGACCGGTGTCAAAAAAAGAAAGATGTGGGGAAGTATCTTATAGATGAAGCCTATGAAGTAATTGATGCTATCGATGAAGGAACTCCTGATGATCTGAAGGAAGAACTGGGTGACCTCCTCTTTCAGATACTCTTCCTTGCAAAAATCTCCGCTGAGAAGGGTGAATTTGACATGACCGATGTCGTAAAAGGCATTTCCGAGAAGATGATCCGCCGTCACCCTCACGTATTCGGAGACAGGATAGTCAACAATGCAGAGGAAGTAAAACTTACCTGGCAGGATATAAAACGAGTAGAACGGCTAGGAAAGAAGCAAAAAAAGACGTATAACATCGGCAACATGGGGAATAGCCTTCCCTCTCTACTCCAGGCCTTCAAGATCACCGACAGGGCATCAAAAGTGGGATTTGACTGGAAAAATACGGAAGGTGTCATTGAAAAGTTAGAAGAGGAAATTGCGGAATTGAAAAGCGCCCTATCGAGGGACAATCCGGAACAGATAGAGGATGAAATAGGGGACATCTTCTTTTCCCTTGTCAATCTGAGCAGATTTGTAAAGATAAATCCGGAGATCGCTTTGAGGGCTTCAATAAATAAATTTATAAAAAGATTTTCATTCATTGAAAATCGATTGAAAGAACAGGGCAAGACCCTTCCCGGTGTTTCCCTGGAAGAGATGGACAATCTCTGGAATATATACAAGGAGAATGAAAGAAAACATTAAGAAATGATGAAGTTTTTATTTTGTGTTATCGGCCTGGTCTTACTAATAGAGGGCCTGCCATATTTCGCATTCCCGGAAAAGATTAAATCCTACCTGAAAAAGGTGCATGAGATTCCCGACAGCACCCTGAGATTCATAGGGCTACTGTCAGTAATCGCCGGGCTGATTCTCGTCTATTTCGGAAGATATTAAGGCAGTATCAGCATACATCATAAACCCAATTTTAGAACATTTTATTTATTGACTTTTGTACATATTTTTATTATCTCTAACTCTTTGCCGATATGAGAACAGAAGAATTTCATTATAACCTTCCCGAAGAATTAATCGCCCAACAACCATGCAGACTTCGAAACCACTCAAGGATGATGGTCGTACACAGGGAAGGAGGATATATCGAATGCAGGCATTTTTTCGAACTGCCTGATTTTCTCGAGATGGGAGACGTGCTGACTATTAACGATTCAAAGGTCATTCCGGCCAGGCTTTACGGGAAGAAAATCACAGGGGGGATAATCGAAATACTCCTCCTTGCAAGACATGGTTCAACCCATAGATGGGAGGCGCTCTTGCGTCCGGCCAAACGTGTTGATATAGGAACGAAGATATTTTTTGGCAATCAAGCCCGGGCGGAGGCAAAAGAAAGGATATCAGAAAAAAAATGGATCCTCGATTTTCATATGGAATCCGATTTCAAAAGCTTCCTGGATCAACATGGAAGGGCTCCATTGCCACCATA
Source organism: Deltaproteobacteria bacterium (assembly GCA_030603465.1). GTDB lineage: Bacteria > Desulfobacterota > Syntrophia > Syntrophales > UBA2210 > JAFGPZ01. The sequence goes on along the minus strand of JAUVXT010000207.1, from coordinate 2,683 downwards.
CATAAAGCGGAAAAAGACGAATGCCGATTACGTCGATGATCTGAAACGGTATCAGACCATTTATGCGAAGAGCCCCGGATCGGTGGCGGCACCCACTGCCGGTCTCCATTTTTCCACCGACACGATAGAGACTTTGAAAAAAAAGAGTATCGCAATCGCGCCGGTAACGCTTCATGTGGGATATGGCACCTTTCTGCCGGTAGAAACGGATTGCGTGGAGGATCACGCCGTTGAAAAGGAATATTTCGAGTTAACGAGAGATACTGCCGGAATTATAAATAGGGCAAAGAGGGTTATCGCGATCGGCACCACTGCGGTAAGAACACTGGAGACCGTTTCCGACGGAAATGGAAACATCGCCCCCGGTGAGGGATACACCGATCTGTTCATATATCCCGGGCATCGGTTTAAGAGAGTAGACGGACTCCTGACAAACTTTCATCTCCCCAAATCATCTCTCTTTCTTCTCGTTTGCGCCTTTGCGGGAAAGGAATTGATGTTGAAGGCATACAGGAAAGCCATAGAAGAGAGGTTCAGGTTTTACAGCTATGGCGATTGCATGCTTATTTTGTAGATGCACTATTGACAATCTCGTAAAAAGTCTTTTTCGTACTCCTTCGAGCATTTTGGGAAAAAGATGATTGCGGTGGTTGGCGTTAACAAAATCTAATTGTTTGAGTGCGTAAGCACGAGTTTTAGACTTTTAGCCAAACGCCGAAATCATCCCCAAAATGGTCATCAAGCGAGAAAAACCGACTTTTTTACGAGTACATCACTATTAGAGGCTTGTGCTATTTTTATAATGGACGTCAAGGAAAAACATATCGCGTCGTCGGGGTGCGCGAAAGACCATAGAAACACGAACGAGGGAGATGGGGGCTTCAGTTTCCACCTGATTAAAAAAGACGGAAACTCAAAAGCGCGACTCGGAAAGATTATAACGCCTCACGGCGAAATCAATACTCCCGTATTCATGCCCGTGGGAACGCAGGGCACGGTAAAATCACTCATTCCCGAAATGATAGAGGGGCAGGGAGTGGAAATTGTCCTGTCCAATACCTATCATCTCTATCTCAGACCGGGACACGAATTGATACGGAATCTGGGCGGCCTCCATAAATTTATGAACTGGAAACACCCCATCCTGACAGACAGCGGTGGATTTCAGATATTCAGTCTGGGAGAGCTGAGACAGATAAGGGATGAAGGCGTTACCTTTCAATCACATATAGACGGTTCGAGGCGTTTTATAAGCCCCGAGATCTGCATTGAAATACAGGAGGCCCTTGGTTCCGACATAATGATGTGCCTCGATGAATGTATCCCCTACCCGTCTGAATACGGTTACGCGAAGAGATCACTCGATTTGACGCTGCGATGGGCCAAAAGATGCGGAAATGTCCATAAAAACAAAGATCAGGCACTTTTCGGCATAGTCCAGGGGGGCACCTATAATGATTTAAGAAGAATAGCGGTGGAAGAAATCATAAATATCGGTTTTGATGGCTATGCGCTGGGGGGATTGAGTGTTGGCGAACCGAAGGAGATCATGCGGGAAATCACCGAATCTACGACTCCTTTACTCCCCGAAGATAAGCCGAGATATCTTATGGGTGTGGGGACTCCGGAAGATATTATAGAAAGCGTTTCTCACGGTATAGATATGTTTGACTGCGTAATGCCCACAAGAAACGCAAGAAACGGAATGTTATTTACAAATCATGGAAAGATTGCTATAAAGAACGCCCGTTACCGGGATGACGATTCGCCTCTGGATAGTAAATGCGACTGTTACACATGTCAAAACTACTCCAGGGCATATTTGCGACACCTGTTTGTTGCCGGAGAAATAGTGGCACTAATTTTGAATACAATCCATAACGTCAGATTTTTTATGAAACTTATGGAAGAAATCAGGTGCGCAATAAATAACAATTCATTCAATACTTTTATTAAGGAGGCACGAAAATGATTGATTTAGCTCACGCAATGGGAACTGGTGGCGCAGGAGGAGCTGCGGGAGGCGGCGATTTTTCCTTTATTCTTGTGATGGCTGCTATCTTCGCCATCTTTTATTTCCTGCTTATCAGACCGCAGCAGAAAAGACAGAAGGAAGTGAAAGAGATGCTCAAGGATCTCAATCGCGGAGACATGGTAATGACAACGGGTGGCCTGCACGGAAAGATTACCGGACTGACAGAGCAGGTTGCAACCGTCGAGGTATCCGACAAGGTGAGGGTAAAGGTTGCGAGGAGCCACATCGCCACAGTAACACAAAAGGCGGCGATTGAATAGCATATTAGATCCAGGCACCAACGGATATCGCTTACAAAACTACGACACCGTTAAGTACTAGTTTCTCGAAAGGGGCACCAATGTTTGACAAGAATGTTAAAATGAGGGCGACTGCAACAATTGTTGTGGTGCTTATTGCTCTGTTATTTCTGATACCCTCTATAACCCAGAAACTTCCATCCATTTGGAAAAACAATGTTGAAAAAGTTCATCTGGGCCTTGACCTCCAGGGAGGCATGCACCTGGTCCTGGAAGTGGAAACGGAAAAGGCTACAGAAAGCGCTATGGAGAGGCTATCGAATGATCTGAAAGACATCCTCATGGATAAGAAGATAAAATTCAGACACCTGGATCATATAGACGGCAATCTCATATCGCTGGAACTGCC
>JAUVXT010000228.1 GCA_030603465.1 Deltaproteobacteria bacterium | reverse complement strand
CAGATATGGGTGATATGTTGAAGTATAGTTTTTATGCTTTAGGCATGGCAGAGTTGGGTATTCCGCCTTCGCTGCCAGGCGAAAAATGGGACTACGTCAAAAACCCTTTCTTAGAACTTAAGAGAGGAAAATCTCAGATGCAAGCTGTAAAGTATCAATTAGAAAATAAGCACAAGGTAAATATTAATCTAAAGACACCATCGGAAGCACTTGAAGCGATGTTGGGTGACAATTAGATTTAAGTGTACGCACTTTGCGAACAGCGAGAGCAGCAATAAAAGCACATAACCCGGCGCTGGAGCGGATCGCCGAAAAATCCGGCTCCCGCTCAGTTTCCCGCTATACCTCAAAATATGGCCAACGATAATCAATGAAACAAAACAAAGAAATCATTAAAAAGCTTTGTTTGCTAAAGGAATTTGAAACATCATCTAAACTCATCCAATTAGGTTTAGGAGAGCTTCAAAATCTTGATTCTGGAAATGACTTTTACTATTTGCCATTTCAGTTACTATCTAGTGGATTAGAAAGACTGATGAAGTGCATTATCTGTGTTGGTCACTTCAACTTAAAAGGAGAATTCCCAAAAACATCAGATATAAAGACGCATGATCTTAAACTGCTTAGTGATCAAATTCTGAAACAATACTTCAAAAAGGACAGTCCTCAGGCACTGAAAGAAGACTTTGTGTTTGTTTTCAAGAACAAAAGCGTAAAAAAACTAATATTTATGCTTTCAGAATTTGGAAAACTTGCACGGTATTATAATCTCGATGTCGTAACTGGCAAAGACACTTCAATTATCGATGTACAGAGTATGTGGCAGGAGTTTGAAACAGAGCTGTTTCTGAATGATAAAAGTCTATCAAAAGATTTCTATGACTTTGAAATACAAAATGAGAATAGCAGACTCGTCACATCAAAAATCGTTATTCTTCTTGAAAAACTCATTCGAAGTTTATGCAGACAGCTAACACTCGGTAACCTTGGTGATAATGCGAAACAGTACTCAACTTACTACATGGATTTTATCACACTGTCAGATTCTGATCTGGGAAACATAGACTACAGAAAAAATACAACCAGATATCAGATCCAACCCAAAAAAGTTCATAAAAGAACAATTCACGATGACATCCAAAGAAAATTCAATAAGGATTTCAAATCAAAGGTGCTTACAAAAGCTGAATTTATGGGCGAATGGCCATTTTATTCAAGCACCGTGACAATTGAATGTAGATATAAAAATTGGTGTGTTGTTTCGATTAAGGGGCACGATTATGCTCTTAATGGTGCAGCTAGTGGACGATATAAACTCGAAAACGTTTTTGACGCAGGAATGGCAAAACCTGGAATATCAATAAGTCCATTCATCGATATGGCTCTAAAACTCTCTGAATAGCTGTTATTTAAAGAGATTTGGTATAACAAATTGCTACAGCTGATGTTACCCGCCGCGGCTTCGCCGCTCTGGGCAACACAGATGAGCATGGTGTTGGCCATCAATAAAATTGACAAACCTTATCGATCATGTTATTGTAATACGAAATAATATCGATGGAGATTTTGACATGCAAACCGTAACTGTATCACCAAAATATCAAGTCGTTATACCAAAAGCAGTCAGGGAGGCATTGCATCTTCGCCCCGGTCAAAAAATGCAGGTTGTAGAATATGATGGGCGGATCGAACTTATTCCAGAACGAGACATCAAAGAGCTTCGCGGGTTTCTGAAAGGCATAAATACGGAGTTCGAACGAGAGGAAGATAGAGCATGAATATTGTCGATTCTTCAGGTTGGCTTGCATATTTTGCGGATGAGCCGAATGCCAGGCATTTCCTGACCCCTTTGAATGACACGGCTTCCCTTGTTGTTCCAGCGGTAACGATATATGAGGTTTTCAAGGTAGTTCTTCGAGAGTCCAGCGAGAATGAGGCGTTACAAGCAGCCGTTGCTATGCGAAAAGGAACGGTTGTGGATCTAACGGCTTCTATGGCGATTGCCGCCTCAAAACTAAGTCTGGAGCACAATCTTCCAATGGCTGACAGTATTATTCTCGCAACAGCAAAAGAATTCGAGGCTACCATCTGGACTCAAGATTCAGATTTTATGAATATAGACGATGTGAAGTATTTCCCCAGGAAATAAGTGAATGGCCAACCCCTGTCAGTGCACCAGACCGGTGTTTCGCTGGCGCTCACCCCAGCCGGTCAGCACCACGTTGCCCTCTTGAAAATTTCTTATCCGCAACACCCGAAACCAGCTAAAGATTTTCGGAAAAGCAGTCGATTCCTTAAAAGAATATCCCATAGAGATATCCTTCAAATCTGTCTATTTCTCCGCCTCTCTCACAAATAAAAGGGGAAATACGATATCGCTCATGCAGCAGGGTATCCAGACGGCTATAAAAAGAAAGAGAAAAATGGCTATATAAGACAACCAGCCGAGGGGCCCGCCGGCGGCCATCATGATGTGAAAGATGGAGGCCCATGTACTCAAAAGAACGTGCCCCGCATGTGGAAATTTAGTGGCAGGCCGGAAATATGCTATGGCAACTCCGATTATCGCCAGAGGATTGACAAGCCACCACTCTTCAATAAATCCTATATGGAGGCCCCTGTTCGGCATACCAAGCAGCGCCTCTCCAAGATAGGGAATTACAGAATCGCTCAACGTGGCTATCCCAACGGCGCCGACGTAACCTACGATCAACAACTTCCAGATTTTATATCCACCCCCTGGTTCCCTGCGCTTGTGAATATCATACATGGAAGCGGTGACCATGGCGCTGAGCACAACATGGATGGGATGCAGCGTATAAAATATGGCGTATGATACGCGATAGGGAGTGTTATGAAAGATTGCCATTATGACGACACCGGTAATGGCGCCAAAGACGGTGAAGGGGGAATGTTCTTTTAGCTCCCTGACAATTTGCCCGATCATTGACAGCTCCTGAAGGATCTAAATGCAACAGAGTTGCCCCGATCAGTCCGGCCTGTTTCAGGCGGCTCCGTGCATCGTAATGTGCATCATTTTCTTTAGTGGTAATTTTTACCATAAATGCAACTGAGATACAATTGACGACTTCGTAAAAAGGATACACGGCCTGTTCGGGGAACAGGCCCTACAAGACGTAGGGGCCGATGCCCCCATCGGCCTTAAACATGCTTTGTAAAAGTCGGCATAGCGGAGCTTTTTACGAGTCCATCAACTTTGATAAAGAAAAAGATGGTTGAATAGACACATGAAATCGAGTATTAATCACGAATACAATAGACTGGAGGAGAGAATGGCAGCAATTCACGGTTTTGAACTGTTACGTGATCAAGATATCACCGAGTTAAAGATAGAGGCACGGCTTTACAGGCATGTAAAAACAGGAGCCCGGCTCCTGTCAGTAATAAGCGATGATGAAAACAAGGTCTTCGGAATAACCTTCAGGACACCGCCCGCAGATTCCACCGGCATACCGCACATTATGGAGCATTCCGTCCTCTGCGGTTCCCGAAAATACCCTGTGAAAGAGCCCTTTGTGGAGATACTGAAGGGGTCTCTGCAGACATTTCTGAACGCCTTTACCTATCCCGACAAGACCTGTTATCCGGTGGCCAGCCAGAACGTGCAGGATTTTTATAACCTTGTAGATGTATATCTCGACGCCGTCTTTTACCCCAGACTCACCCCATTTACACTGCAACAGGAGGGGTGGCACTATGAATTAAACGATAAAAAGGAACCCCTTAACTACAAGGGCGTCGTCTTTAATGAGATGAAGGGGGCCTACTCATCGCCGGACAACATCCTCTCCGAACATTCACAGCAGTCGCTCTTTCCTGACATCACCTATGGTCTCGATTCGGGAGGAAATCCAAAGGTAATTCCGGATCTGACCTTCGATCAATTCATGGACTTCCATAAAAAATATTATCACCCCTCAAACTCGCGCATCTTCTTTTACGGCGATGATAACCCCGAAGAAAGGCTGCGCCTCCTTGATGAGTACCTGAAGGATTTTCAGCAGATGGAGGTACTGTCGGACATACCCCTTCAACAACCCTTTGACGCGCCCAGGCGGTATGTATTCCCCTTCGCCGCGGGAGAGGGTGAGGCATCGCAGCCGAAGGGAATGGTGACGGTAAACTGGACGCTTCCGGAGACAACCGATGTCAAAATGAATATGGCGCTACATATCCTGAATCATATCCTCCTGGAAATGCCCGGATCGCCGCTCAGAAAGGCCCTTATAGATTCCGGCCTTGGCGAAGATATAACGGGAGGGGGTGTTGAAGGCGAACTGCGGCAGATGTTTTTTTCGGTGGGACTGAAGGGAATCGATGTAAAAGACGCAGA
>JAUVXT010000116.1 GCA_030603465.1 Deltaproteobacteria bacterium | reverse complement strand
CGCAATCCCCGCTGCTTGCGGCGGGGTTAGCGAGCGAATATAAAATAACAATATTCCTCAACAGTCGGAGATTCCCGCAACTTGTTGCGGGGAGCTTCAATTTGAAGCTTTTTACTTTGCCATCAATATCGACTTTTTACGAGTGCATCAATAAATGGACGTCAATTTTTTTAATAAAGTCAAAAGTACGATAGAGCGCTACAGGATGCTTGACCGGGGAGATAGAATATGTGTTGCGGTTTCCGGGGGTCCTGATTCGGTGGCGCTTTTAAGGTTACTTTCGTTATTAGCGAGTGATTACAGTCTTTATCTTGTCGTGGCCCACTTAAATCATGGACTCAGGGGAAGTGAATCGAACAGGGACGAGGCATTTGTGCAGGAACTGGGCAGATCGATGGGAGTTCCCGTCAAAAGCAAACATGTGCCTGTAAATTCCATAAAAAGGAAAAAAGGGGGATCGTTAGAAGATATATGCAGAAAAGAGAGATTTAAATTCCTGAAAGAGGTATTAAAAGAGAACGGGTTAAACAAGATTGCCCTGGGGCATAATCTGGATGATCAGGCGGAAACTATAGTGATGAGATTTCTGCGTGGGAGTGGAATGACCGGCATTAAGGGTATACTTCCGGTAAGGGACGATATGTATATAAGACCCCTGCTGGAGGTGACGAGAAAAGAAATACTGGAATTTCTGAAGAGTGAATGCACAGGATATGTAACGGACAGCTCAAACCTGGAAAACATGTATCTGAGAAACAGGATAAGGAACGACCTCATACCGGAATTGCAGGATCACTACAATGCGAGATTGGTAGAAAATCTGGGTCGTATGGCAGATGTCATGAGGGTGGACGATGATTTTGTTGAAGGAGCGGCAGATGGCATCCTGACCGATTGGAAGATTCTCGTAAATGGAGATACGGTAAAGATAAAGATTTCTAAATTTAAGGGACTGCACAGTGCGTTACAGAGGAGGGTGATAAAGCTCCTCCTCGAACGTATCTCTTTAAAAAAGAAGGGAATAGGTTATTTGCATATCGCGGCCGTGATGGACCTGATTAACGGGGAAAGACCGAACGGTTTCCTTAATCTCCCTTTTCAGATAAGGGTAGAACGCGAATATGATAACATATTCATTTTAAAGGAAAAAAATCATGCAACCGTTGACACAACTCCCTTTTGCTATCCTGTAGAAATCCCCGGGATAATCGATATCCGGGAAGCCGGTATAAAGATAAAATTTGACATCGTAGACACAGATGATTGTGATCTCAAATCCGACAAAGCGATTTTCATGGACGATAATGCGATTAAATATCCCCTTGAAATTAGAAATATGCGGCCGGGAGACAGAATACAGCCGATTGGAATGGATGGGACAAAAAAGATAAAGGAATATTTTATTGATGAAAAGATTCCTGAAAAAAGAAGGAGCCTGATGCCCCTTCTGGTTGATCGGAAATCTGTGATATGGATAATGGGCATGAGACTGAGCAATAGGGTCAGGTTGACCGATATGACGGAAAAGGTGGTAAAAGCTGAAATTGTTTGATATTAATAAAGATTATTTTTGATGTATTGGTAAAAGTCGGTTTTTCTCGCTTGATGACCATTTTGGGGATGATCTCGGCGTTTGGCTGAAAATCTAAAACTCGTGCTTACGCACTCAGGCAATTAGATTTTATTAACGCCAACCACCACAATCATCTTTTTCCCAAAATGCTCGAAGGAGTGCGAAAAAGACTTTTTACGAGAATGGCATTTTTAATTGTCTGAATACTTGACAGGGAGTAGGGGAAAGTGAATCAATTACAAAAAAATATAGCACTTTGGATTGTGATAAGTCTCGTATTTGTTCTTCTGTTTAACATGTTTAATCAACCTCAGAGAATGTGGAACGAGATTGTATACAGTGATTTCCTTGATTTAGTCGATAAGGGCCATGTGTCCGAGGTTACTATTCAGGGCGATAATGTGGAAGGTAAGCTTGTGGACGGGAAGAATTTTAAGACATATGCCCCGAAGGATGCCAATCTGGTTTCAACATTAAAAGATAAGAAGGTCCGAATATCAGTTAAACCGGATGAGGGCACGCCGTGGTATATGACGATTCTCATATCGTGGCTTCCGATAATTCTGCTGGTAGGTGTCTGGGTCTTCTTTATGAAACAGATGCAGGGTGGCGGCGGAAAGGCGATGTCATTCGGGAAAAGCAGAGCAAAATTGATGACGGACAAATCAAATAAGGTAACCTTTGATGATGTGGCAGGGATTGAAGAGGCAAAGGCGGAACTTGAAGAAATCGTGGAATTTCTGAAAGATCCGAAGAAATTTACAAGGCTGGGAGGAAGAATACCGAAAGGTGTCCTCCTTGTGGGGGCGCCCGGCACGGGGAAAACCCTCCTAGCGAGGGCGATAGCTGGTGAGGCCGAAGTCCCCTTTATGAGTATAAGTGGTTCCGATTTTGTCGAGATGTTTGTTGGTGTCGGTGCCTCCCGCGTAAGGGATCTTTTCAATCAGGGGAAAAAGCATGCCCCCTGCATAATTTTTATAGACGAGCTTGACGCCGTAGGAAGACATAGAGGTGCGGGACTGGGCGGCGGTCATGATGAGAGAGAGCAGACCTTGAATCAGATGCTCGTGGAAATGGATGGTTTCGAATCAAATGAAGGTGTTATCATCATGTCTGCCACAAACCGTCCCGATGTTCAGGACCCGGCGCTGCTGAGACCCGGAAGATTTGACAGAAAGGTTGTGGATCCTCTTCCCGACGAGAAGGGAAGGGAAAAGATTTTCCAGGTTCACGTGAAAAAAGTACCCTTGAATGATGATGTCGATCTCTCGGTGCTTGCCAGGGGAACGCCTGGATTTTCAGGCGCAGATATAGAAAATCTGGTAATTGAAGCGGCCCTGAAAGGTGCCCGTTTCAATAAAGAACTTGTTGGGATGGCCGATTTTGAATTTGCGAAAGATAAGGTCCTCATGGGTACAGAGAGAAAAAGTATGGTTATCAGCGACGAGGAAAAGAGGAATACGGCATATCATGAGGCGGGTCATGCCCTGGTGGCAAAGTTGATTCCCGGTACAGACCCGATACACAAAGTTACGATTATACCGCGAGGCATGGCGCTGGGTTTGACGCAGCAGTTACCGGTGGATGAAAAACATACCTATCCCAGAACCTATCTTATCAACAATATCGCGATACTACTGGGGGGGAGAGCGGCTGAGGAACTGATTTTGAACGACTTTACCACAGGTGCGGGAAACGATATCGAACGGGCCACGGGACTTGCCAGAAAAATGGTATGTGAGTGGGGGATGAGCGATGAAATGGGGCCACTCACCTTCGGGAAAAAAGATGAGCAGGTATTTCTTGGAAGGGAAATTGCGACACATAAGGATTACAGCGAGGAGACGGCAAGGAAGATTGATAGAGAGGTCTCAAAGATTGTGACGGAAAACTATGAAAGAGCGAAGACGCTCCTTTCGGAAAGTACGGATATTCTCCACAAACTTTCAGAGGAACTTTTGATAAAAGAGGTGTTGAATGCGGATGAACTGGACGCAATTGTAAATTCGAAAAAGAGAAAGAGGAGAAGCCCTAGACGAAAAACGGCAGCAACTTCAAAATGAGATATCTTCAGATAGCAACACCATTGGAAGCGAAGGAAGAACTGGCAAGGATAGGTGTCGATCCATACGGAATCGAGGCGATGGTTCCTAAGATGGAAAGCCTTAATGTTATCCTTGAAGGAATAGAATGTAAGTTAGCAAATATAATGAAGCAGGAGATGCTTTCAATCGGCGGCGATGTGGCGGTTGCAAGGGGTACTGTGGGGTGTACAATAAGTGCGACGGATGCGATTATTATGGGTAATCTGAAGCAGATGAAGAAATTTGCCGATAAAATATCCCTGCAGCCCTTCAATCTGAAGGCGGTCGCAACAGATATCGAAAACATAATAACCAATCTGAACCGGAACAAATTTATACTTAAAACTCCGGAGAGGGAGATAAGCATTGGCGACAGAACGCTTATCATGGGGATAATAAATATGACGCCCGATTCTTTTTCTGACGGCGGTATATTTGGGAACATTCAAGAGGCTGCTGAACATGGTTTGAAATTGGCTCAAGAGGGGGCAGATATCCTCGATATAGGTGGTGAATCTTCGAGACCAAATTCGGATCCAGTAACCCCGGATGAGGAATTAGAGAGAGTCATTCCTGTGATAAGGGAACTGAAAGGGCGCATAAATATTCCCATATCTATAGATACGACGAAGGCAGAAGTGGCACGCAGGGCGGTGGAATCGGGAGCGGAGATAATAAACGACATAAGTGCAATGAGAAATGATAAGAAGATGCCCGAAGTGATTGCCGGATACAAGGTCCCTGTTGTCTTGATGCACATGAGAGGTGTGCCGAAAACTATGCAGAGGGGGGACATGTCTTATGGGTCGGTAACGGGTGAGATAACGCAATTTCTTAAAGAGAGGATAGAAAAGGCAGCGTCGGCCGGAATAGATAGAGAAAATATTATTGTCGATCCAGGTATAGGTTTCGGTAAGAGTACCGAAGATAATATCGGGATTTTAAAACGTCTCAGGGAGTTCAAATCACTTGGGAGGCCTATTCTGATAGGAACATCACGCAAGAATTTTATAGGTGAGATTACTGGTAAAGAAACGGGTGATCGTATCGATGGAACTGCGGCAACAGTGACGGCGGCGATAATGAACGGCGCCAATATCGTAAGGGTTCATGATGTGGGTTTTATGAAAGGGGTGTCCCGGATTGCCGATTCCATTGTAAGGCATTAGGATGATACGTGCCGTAGGGATAGATATTGTCGATATTTCCAGAATAGAAGGGATATGCGGCAAATGGAAAAGAAGATTCCTGGAAAGGGTATATTCTGAAAGGGAAATAAGGTACTGTGAAACCAAGGCTTTACCTGCGCAGCATTATGCCGCGAGATTCGCGGCCAAAGAGGCCTTTTTGAAATGCCTCGGTATCGGCATAGGTGGCGGTGTGAATCTTAAAGACGTTGAGGTTGTAAACGATAAAAAAGGCAAACCGGAATTAAAAATACGCGGGAAATCGAGGAAAATCGTCAGCTCCGATGTCGCGAAGAATATTCACGTGAGCATTTCCCACACGGACAAGAACGCTGTGGCTGTTGTTATAATTGAAGAAAGATGAATTTAACACTTATCTCAAATAGTATTGGGGACACAATAAATCTGGGAAGTATAATAGGCGAGAACCTGAATGGAGGAGAGATCATTGCCCTAACCGGTGAACTCGGTTCAGGAAAAACGTGTTTAACCCGGGGAATTGCCAGAGGCATGGGTATATCGGAAGAATTTTATATCACAAGCCCGACATTCACGCTCATCAACGAATATCCCGGACGGATACCTCTGTACCATCTGGATGTTTACCGTCTATCGGGTTCGAAGGATCTGGAAGACTTGGGCTATGAGGAATATTTTTATGGTAAAGGCGCCATCGTAATCGAATGGGCCGAGAAAATAAAGGATATCATTCCACCCGATTCAATATTTATATATTTGAAATATCTGGAAGAAGAGAAAAGGGAAATCGAAATCTCGTACGAAGGTGATAAGGCGTCCAAAATTATAAAAAGAGTAAATGAGGAGGTTCTCAGTAAGTGGCATTAATTGTTCAGAAATATGGTGGGACTTCTGTCGGTGATACCGAAAAAATTCGGAATGTAGCCGAAAGAGTTGCAAGGGTCAAAGATGAGGGTAATGATTTAGTGGTGGTGCTGTCCGCTATGGGAGGCGAAACGGACAGGCTCATAAAACTGGCGGAATCAGCAACGGAAAACGATCCCGATGAGAGAGAATATGATGTGCTCATCTCCACGGGTGAACAGGTAACTATCTCACTCCTTGCAATGATACTAAAAAAAATGGGGTATCCGACCAAATCATTCCTCGGTTCGCAGGTGAAGATATTAACAGACAGAATCCATAAGAACGCAAGAATACTGAAGATTGACACCGAATTAATCAACGGGGAACTTAAGGCCGGTAAAATAGTGGTGGTAGCCGGGTTTCAGGGTGTTGATGATAATGGCAATATTACAACACTGGGCAGGGGAGGATCGGATACGAGTGCAGTCGCACTGGCGGCAGCGCTGAAGGCCGATTATTGTGAGAATTTTACCGATGTGGACGGTGTTTATACGACAGATCCCAATGTTTATGACAGGGCAAGAAAGCTGTCCCGAATATCATATGAAGAGATGCTGGAACTGGCCAGTGCTGGAGCCAAGGTGCTTCAGCATCGTTCGGTGGAACTGGCTAAAATGTATAATGTTCCCATAATTGTCAGATCTTCATTCAATGATGATAGAGGAACATTAGTGACAATGGAGGATAAGGATATGGAAAGAGAACTTGTTTCCGGTGTGACTTGTGATAAAGATCAGGCAAAGATCAGCGTTATTCATGTGCCGGATCAACCGGGTGTGGCGGAAAGGATTTTTACACCTTTATCGGAGCGCAATATAATTGTCGATATGATTATCCAGAACGCAAGTATTGAGGGCTATACCGATTTGACCTTCACCGTTTCAAGGAAAGACATGGAAGAGGTCAAAAATATTCTTTATGAAGTTGTAAAGGAGATAGGCGCAGAGAGGGTAGATTATGACGAGAAGATAGCAAAGGTATCTGTGATCGGTCTTGGCATGAAGAGCCATTCAGGTGTCGCTTCAAAGATGTTTGCTGCTCTGGCAGGTGAGGGAATAAATATAATGATGATCAGTACCTCTGAAATAAAGATATCTTGCGCAATAAGGAGAAAATATACGGAACTTGCTGTCCAGGTGCTTCATGATGCCTTTGAACTGGATAAAGAAAACTGAAGCTAACGGGGAAGGGCAGATTTATGGCGCCTGTCTTTTTGTACTAACTGTCGCTCTTATCTACTTTGTGAAGATGTCCTTTCAATTGTTTTATGTTCCCGAAAGACTTTTACTCCCTTGTAATGAAAGCACAAAGCCGGATAAGCTGATAGTGGAAATTGCCGGCGAAACGAATCGTAAGGGGATTTATTTTCTGTCTCCACAAAAGGCAAAAATTAATGATCTCATTACGATGGCGGGCATTGCTGAAAAGGGGGGATTGGATAAGGGATTGCTCATTAGAAGCGTCATAAGTGGTGACAGGATAGTAATTTTTAATAATGATCCATATATGAAATTGGAGAGGATAGAATCAGAAACAAGGCTTGCCCTTGATATGCCTGTTGATATCAATAGAGTAAATGTTGAGGAATTGATGCTTATTCCGGGAATAGGATTCAAGACAGCCCGTGCAATAAGCGAACTGAGAGAAAAAAAAGGGGGAATTTCGAAGGTCGAAGATCTGAAGACTATTAATGGTTTTGGAGAGAAGAAATTTGATCGCATAAAGAGTTATATCTACATCGGAGACGGAGAATAAATGGGTGCATGACCCTTGACAGGGGAGCGCCATAGGTGATAGTAGTGCGATGAGTTAAATGAGTCGGGGCGTAGCGCAGTCTGG
>JAUVXT010000101.1 GCA_030603465.1 Deltaproteobacteria bacterium | reverse complement strand
GTTGTTCCCAGGTGGCCCGCCGGGAGTTTCTGGGGACACATGTCTTTTCGTTTCCCCTATCTTGCCCTGACGACGGTAGCGGCGTTGACCGACGATACCTGGGACATAGAGATAATTGATGAAAATGTGGAAGACATCGACTATTCCCGCCTGCCCGATCTGGCGGCGATTTCCATCATGACGCCACTGGCAAAACAGGGATACGAGATTGCCGACCGTTTCAGGGAGAAAGGGGTGCCCGTCGTCGTGGGTGGCATTCATCCCACCATGATGAGAGATGAAGCGAAGGAACATGCCGACGCGGTAGTTCTGGGAGAGGCGGAAGAGACGTGGCCCCGTCTCCTTACCGATTTCAGGGAGGACGCGCTTCAATCTTTCTATCAACCCGCAGGCTTTTGCGGCCTGGGAAAACTCTCCATTCCCCGGCGAGACCTCCTGAACAGGAAACCCTATTTTTTTGTCAACACGGTGCAGACCACCCGCGGGTGCCCCTTCGACTGCGAATTCTGTTCCGTCACATCTTTCTATGGCAGGACCTACCGTTTCAGGCCCGTCGCAGATATAATCGATGAAATAGGACGGATGGAAAAGGGTTATATCTTCTTCGTCGATGACAATATCGTGGGCAATTCCGCCCAGGCAAAGGAACTCTTCAAAGCGCTCATTCCCCTGAAAATAAAGTGGTTCAGCCAGGCGTCTCTCACCGTGGTGAAGGATCAGGAGCTCCTGACCCTTGCCCGAAAAAGCGGGTGCAGGGGGCTTTTTATCGGTTTTGAATCTCTGTCACAGGAGAGCCTGAAGGCGATGGGAAAATCAGTCAATCGCGTCGCCGAATATGGAGACTCAATCAAGAAGATTCATGATCAGGGGATAGGAATCCAGGGTTCATTCATCTTCGGCGCCGACGACGATGACGATGCGGTCTTCTCCGATGTGCTGAGATTCGTCGAAAAGACCCATATCGAGGCCGTTATGTTTTCCGTCTTGACCCCCTTCCCGGGAACCCGTATATATGAGACCCTTTTGAAAGAAGGCCGCATCATAGACACAAACTGGGAACATTACGACATGAATCATGTGGTATTTCAACCGAAAAAAATGACGGCGGAACGACTCCAGCGGGGTTTCGACTGGGCCTACGAACGGGTCTACGGGTACCGGTCTATCGTCAGGAGGCTCTTTCCCTTCAAACGGAACGCCCTCTTTTTCGCCGTTCAGAATTATGGTTTCCGCGACGCCTGGAAGAAGACACGAAAGGGTCACTCATGAGAAGATATCTCCCAGTCATAATCATTCTGCTCATCCTGCTCTTTCCGCTGGGAAAACTGTCGGCCGGGGATGACCTGATGGGAGTTCTGGAAAAGATAAAGGCGCGTGAAAAATCTCTGAAAACATTCACCGCCGCCTTCAGTCAGACAAAAAAGACGCAATTGCTGAAAACTCCTCTCCTCTCCGGCGGGATGATCTATTTCGATGCGAAGGGGAGAGTGCTCTTTCAGGTCACCAGTCCCTCGCCGGTTACTGTTATATTAAGAGGAGGTGAGCTTATTACCTGGTATCCCGATCTTGCGAAGGCGAAAAAGAGGTATGTCGGAGCGGGCGCCGTCAAAAAATATTTCGGAATCGGCGATACAGTGGGGGAGTTGCAGAAGCTGTATCGCATCGACCTTGCCTCGACCGAGAATGGAGAAAATTACCGACTGAAACTTACCCCCCGCGCGGGGGATATGGCCAAACGCATCGAAATCATAGAGGTAGAGGTACAGCGGGACGCGTGGCTCCCGGCGACGATCCATTTCAGGGAAAAGGGGGGCGATTTTACGACGATAAAACTGGATTTTATTTCCATAAACGAACCTTTACCGACGGACATTTTTAAGGTACATATCCCGGAGGAAAATGGTGATGCTTTTTAATCAACAGTATTCGCGAAATTAAAGGAGCTGTCGGAACAGACGCAGTAAAGGGGAGGATTTTTTCTTTGAGGAGTAAACTCGTTTTCCTCTATCCGGGCCAGGGGTCACAACAGGTGGGAATGGGGCGAAATCTCTATAAAGGGCATCCGGAGGCAAGAAGGGTCTTTGATGACGCAGAC
The DNA here is from genome assembly GCA_030603465.1 of Deltaproteobacteria bacterium. Taxonomy (GTDB): domain Bacteria; phylum Desulfobacterota; class Syntrophia; order Syntrophales; family UBA2210; genus JAFGPZ01. The sequence goes on along the minus strand of JAUVXT010000101.1, from coordinate 6,751 downwards.
CGGATGCTCGATTTTTCTCTGAGCCGGCTCTGTTTCGAAGGCCCCGCCGGGGAATTAAACGAGGATCTAAACGCGCAACTTGCCGTATTTACGCTGGGCTGCGCCCTGACGGAAGTATTAAAAAAGGCGAAAATCCTTCCGGAGGCCGCGTCGGGATACAGCTCCGGCTTTTATGCCGCCGCCTATGCCGCGGGATGTTTTGACTTTGACACAGGCCTTCGTATTGTGAAACGGGCAGGGGAAATTCTCCTGGAAGAGGCCCGCAAGGTGAATGGATGCATGGCAGTCATATTCGGACTTTCCCGTGAAAAGATAGAAGGGATCTGCGCGGAAACAGAGGGCGCTGACTGTGCAATACTGAATTCGGCCAGGCAGATAATCATCTCCGGCATCGAATCTGCCGTTAAAAAGGTTATGGCGGTCGCTCTAAAAGAAGGAGCCCTCGACGCATACACATTGTCCCTGTCCGCCGCCTATCATTCTAAATTTATGAAAGACGCCGGTTCCTCTTTCCTGAGGGAGTTGAAGGATATCCCGGTAAGAAAACCTGAAATACCGCTTTTATCCTACCATACATTGGAAAAAGTGACAGGCGCCGCATCGCTGAAAATGATAATGGCAACGCAGCTGAGACACCCCGTGTTATGGGCCGACCTGATAAAGACCATCCATAGGCCGGAGACGTTGTTCGTCGAGCTTGGAGCCGGTGCCGTCATTGCCAGGACAATCCGGTGGATAGACAGGAATATGGAAACAGTGAGCGTTTCCGATACACAGGATATATTAAGGTTATGGGGAAGACTATGAGCAGCCGGGCGCTTTACGATATTTCCGAAATTGAAAAGATTCTCCCCCACAGGGAGCCATTCCTTTTTGTCGATCGTGTTATGGAAATGGAAAAAGATATTCGTATCGTGACGGAAATGGATCTCAAGCCCGATGCCCCCTTTTTCACCGGCCACTTTCCGGGAGAGCCGATAATGCCGGGCGTCCTTGTGTCGGAGGCGCTGGCACAGACAAGCGGTCTCCTGATAGGACTATCGTGCAAAAAAAAGAGGGACTTTGTCCTCGCCAGCGTCACAATAAAATTCTTCACGCCGGCGAGGCCGGGGGATACACTCCGCATGGAGGCCCGTCTCACAAAAGAATTCGGCGCGCTCATTCAATTCAAGGTCGCAGCCTTTGTGGACCAGACCCTCATCGCACGCGGGACATTGGCGTTGGGTGAGAAGAGATAAACGCTTGTATAGATTACGTGAGCACAGCGCGCAGGAATAAGAGAGTTTCAACGTTCCCGGATCAGGCATAATTGTTTCGGATATTGCGACAGATTGTCAAGAAGGAGTCTGTCAACTATGAGACTTTCTGTTCTTGATGCATTTCATATACTGTGAAAATAATCCGGAGTCTATCTCCTTCATCTTTTTCCTTATTTCAACGAGTTCCATTCCCTTGATCAGTTTGATAAAGGCTTCATTGTCGCAAAGGATAATCGATCGAATAAAGAGTTTTGCCCCAAGCCGGGGTTCCGATTCCCTGGAATATGCCTTTCGCAATGCCTGATATTCATCGACAAAACGTTTCATTTCTTCTCTCAGTCTCAAACCCTTGGACTGTAGAAGTCCTCGGATGAAGGCATGCGCCGGAAGCCATTCGGCAGCCAGCGGTTCATTCATATCGAATGCCTCGACGAGTTCTGCCCGCAGATTCGCAAGTTCATCATCCTTCAAATAATTCCAGTCTATACTCCCCGCGTCTGCCAGCAATGCCTCCAGATAACACCTCCTGGCTACATCCGGTTCGTCCCGCAGGATGTAGGCGTCTCCAAGGTATCCATAAAGGGCGGTGTTATCCTCGGTCACAGGAATGCTTGCCTGAAGGGATGCAATCGCTTGATCGATATTGCCGGCCTCCATGTAAACGCAACCCATTGGAACATTGTCCAAGAAAAATGGTTCATCCGTCAGATTCCACCGGCCGATCGCTTCAATGATCTTTCGGAAAAATGAATCCTTGATTCCCGATACAATACTTTCAGAATTAAAGGTTATTTCATTGGTGTATTTTTCAAAAGAGTTCCACAGTCTATACAGATAAGCAGGCTCTTCCGGGGAATCGACGGGACATTTTGCGAATCCATCAAGCAAAAAACCGGTGATTTTCAGTTTGAGTTCGATATCATTGCCATCTCTGTAGATGTCCTGATAACTTTGAAATGCTTTTCTTGCCCCCTCCGGATTAAGCCTGATCAATTCAGAGGCGCCCGTGTTTGACAGGACATTTTTTTCATCGAATAGCGATAATTGTTCTCCCATAATGCCAGTGGTTGAATCGTTCGGTTGATTTGACATGTCTTCTTTTATGCTCTCCATCGAATAGAATCCTCAGGTTCGAGGTCATACCTTATCTACGCCTTTTGCAGGATCACTGTCAATCTTCTTTCCTGTTCCTTCCCTACACCACAGAAAAAATTTGAGGGACATCCATAATGTTATGCATTCGTAAAAAATTGTCACTCCGGTGGAAACCGGAGTCCAGATAATCTGCAACTACTTTAAAATACTGGATTCCAACATGCGCCGAAATGACAGTTAAGTGGTATGTCGAAATTTTACGAAACCGTCATAATTTGCCATTTATTAGAAATGCCAGTATTGGTATTTCTAATAAATACATATCTTTCGTACTTCGTGGAGGCATTCATACAGAATCATTTATCGAAAATGGCAGTACAGCCATTTTCGATAAATAGCGGCCTCATCGAATTCAGGCATCGCTTCATAACCATCTATTAAAAAACACCTGCGCCTTCAAAAGGGTTTCAAATTCCCTAGGGACTGTCCCGGTGTTATGATTTCTTGCATTCTCTCGCTATTTTGCCGCGGGCTTTGTCGTCCGATATGTCATATATGATCCATACGAGGATGGACATTTTAATTCTCCTGACGGGATTCCCAACATCTTTCATATTTACAGGGATTCAGTAAATGCTTTCAGCTTTTTCATATCACTGTCAAAAGAAATAACCGGCCTTGATTCGGTAGATGCTGCGGCGAGGATACAGTCGACGATATCTGTATTCGTAGCTTCATATTTCAGGAGGGCATTGAGGACTTGTGATTTATCTGTGTTTACAATTCCCTGGAAATTTAAAATCCCGCTTAACTTGGCCGCGATCTCAGCCTTCGGAATCCCATAATATTTTTCCATGACATACACACATTCCACGATAACTACATCGAGTATCTCTGCCTTTTTTACGCCTTCATATACATCTTGAAAGAAGGCTCCGGCACGGGAACTTAATTCAGGGTGATCTCCCAGCAGATACCTGAGGACTACATTCGTATCAACGAGACAGGTCTTCGCCTGCGATTTCATCGGCAATCCTTTCCCGGATCTCTTCCCTTACCTTTTTTAGAGGAACATATTCCCTGGCATACTCTTTCAAGGATCCCGCCAGGCGGTCCGACGGAGAGCCCGAAACTCCCTTGAGTTTTATCTCATCATCCTCGATCAGAAAAAGGACGCCACTCTCTTTTCCTATGTTCAATTTTTTGCGTATGACTTTCGGAATGGTAACCTGACCCTTGTTTGATACTTTGGCATACATTTCTATTTAACCCACCTTTTCAAATATTCTTTACATAAGAGCATATTCCTACTTTGTCTGCTTGTCAAACTAATTCTATCTGTCAGAATTCCTTTATCTCCAGCCAGTCAGGCCTCTTCTCTCCGGTTTCGGCAAGAAGGATATTGGCCATGCGGTGGGCCTCGTGCTGAATTATGTAGCGGCGTTTGACGTTTTTCCGCCTGTAGCGGACGGCTTCATCCATATGTCTGTTCATGGCCTCGACTACAACAGGTTTACCCTGTTGATTCAGCGATACAGCTTGATCACTAAAATCAAAAAAATCGTCTTTTATTTTCTTCCCTGTAAAGAGATAGGCCGCTGTCTGGTCGCCATAGATACGAAAAGGTTCAATGAGGTCAAAGACAAGAGATTTTTTGTTATAGTTGTCGGTGTGGAGGAATCCCACGTAGGGATCGAGGCCCGACAGGATACACGCTTTTTCCACCAGGCCGTAGAGCATGCCGTAACAATAGTTGAGGCAGGCATTGAAGGGATCGTGTGCCGGTCTGCGCGAACGTCCGTCGAAGCGGTATTTTTCGGGCATGATTCGCGAGAGGCACTGGAAATAATTTCTTCCCGCCGTGCCCTCTATCCCCATAAGGTGATTTCGCAAAGCTTCCAGTTTGTTGTTGTCATCTGCCTTTATTTCTTCTTTTGCCTTTGTTATTCTTTCGATCGGCGTTCTGAACGCCTCTTCACGACCGGGGCGCGCATACATGAGTTTTTTCAGGAAGGCGATCTGATTTTCCAGTTTTTGTCCAACCATATCGGAGACGAGTTCTGTCCCCAGCGGGCTTTCCGCCGCCTCGATCTGTCTCCTGCGGATTAGTGCGGTGCTTCCCATTTTCGCGAACCAGATTCTTCCGATTGGATCGCCGTATCCATCCAAAAAGATCACGTCGATATTGTGTTCCAGTGCCATGACCACTACCTGGCTGGTGATCATGGCCTGATTGGATATGACGATGCTTTCGACCTTGAGGGGGGATATTTCGAAATGTTTCTCCTTCTGTTTAAGGCAGAAACATTCATTCTTCTGGGTGATGAAGGTGCCTGGTGTGTTAATGACGAGTTGCATTGTTGTGCCCGTTTTTCACTTTAAAAAACTAAGGTTCGCATTTTTTGAGCGCGGCGGTTGCCAGATCGAGCGGTCGATTGTGAAGTCTCTGTTCCTATTACAGGATGTGACGAGATGTGTTATGAAAATTACGTAATTGTGGCATACATGTATGCGAAAGTCAAATTTCTTTCATGAACTGAATAGCACGCGCATTCCATGCAGCTTGCTGCGGGGAGATTCAATTTATGGTGTTTCCACTTTTTATTGATTATCTTTTTTGTAAGAGTCTCTCGGGATGGTTAGCGAGTTTATTGCAGTCGACAATCTTTCAAATACCGCTATTCCCCGCAGCACTTTTTATATTTCTTCCCGCTTCCGCAGGGGCAGGGATCGTTTCTGCCTATCTTGGGCGTTGCCCGGGTAACCTGTTTGTGGGTGGCCGTCTTTCCGTCAAAGAAAAACCACTGATCACCCGACTTCTTAAACCGGGATAGTTCATGATGAATCTCGTCGCCCTTCTCTCCCTTGAAGTGGGCCTTGAATTCGATACGTCCTTCCCGGTCCTCCGGCCCCCCTTTTGTGGCCTCTATAATCTCAAGCTTTCGCCACTCCGTGTTTTCCGACCATTCTTGAATGCTTTTCCGTTCACTTTCCTTCCTCTTTGCAGGATGGACGGTGTTCATGATGTAAGCTGTGTCTTTCCTGACGTGGGCGGTGTATCGAGACCGCAATAACTCCTCGGCGGTTTCGGCGAGCCGGATACCTTTGATGACGGGTTCGCAGCATTTTCCATAGGAACGCTTGGAACCGCATAGACACTTTGCCATGACTGTCATTCAACCCCTTCTTTATATTTTACTGCTTTACCGGATGCTATCTCTCATATACGAAGGGTATTTGCAATGTCTTATCTTTATTTAATTCTCGCAAGGGTTATATTCCCCGTCCCTTGGAGCGTTCAATGCTTTTGATGATACGCCGCTGTTTGCGGCCGGGCAGTTCATTAACTCAGGAATAAAGGGCGCCCCTGTTTGACTATTGACGAGAGGGAATAATTATTGGTAGAAACATGTTGATTAAATTAAAAGAGGGAGGAAAAATATGCCAAGAATTACGATAAAGGCCGTAGAGGGAAGAACCGTGGATCAGAAAAGAGGGCTGATCAAGGATATTACGGAGGCGGTGGTCAAAAATTTCAGTGTTTCGCCGGAGTCTGTCGCTATTGACATTATTGAATACACAAAGGAGAATATGGCCGGAGGGGGCAAACTCTTTTGCGATAAATAACTGTTCTCATCTATCGGGTGTGCGTCTCGACAGCAGATAGTTGATACCTATGACTTTATGCGCAATCATCAGAGGCGATGATTTCAGCCGGTCAGGTATTTTTTGGTATATTCCGCGGGGCGGGAAGTGATGGTTTGATCCCTTGAGTAGTTGGCAATTTGAGTGGGGGCATGCCCCCCTGTTTGCAGTAAAAGCGTAACAGGGGCAGTCATCACTTTTACGGCTGTCCTTTTACATGCAGGCGAAAACGGTGATCAAGTAATATCCATCACTTCTGGACTCCCGCCTGCGGGAGTGACATCGATGTTAACCTCTTATGAGTCCGTGAAAAAAATCAAAAACACGAGTCCCTGCGTAGTATCTTTACTCTAACCGCGTAGATGATTACGCAGTTTTCCTCTCCGTGTTTTCTTCGGATAATTTTCAAATAAATATTAATCCATTATTACAACACGTTGCGATGGATTGCCCCCTTTGCGTGATGTGGCACGGGTAATGCAACTACAGATATTGAACTGAACACGAGCGCATTCCTCGCTGTTTGCGGCGGGGAGCTTCAATATTACTTTTCAAAAATGGAGGGGCATATGTTTGATATGAAGGCAATAAGTCCTGCACAGTTTGATGCCTGGGATAGCTCTCCACTGCACTGGAGACGGGAACAGGAAGACTCATTGGCTTCCAACGGCGCCGGCTTTCAGTACTGGGATGAAGACAAAGTCTCTGAAGGGTGCTGTTTTGATATTTATGCGTGGTCCAGGGTTTCTTAA